>CAZAJH010000035.1:0-11505 GCA_964485385.1 uncultured Flavobacterium sp. | reverse complement strand
GATATTTTATCCAACGGAAAAATACACAGTGTGGCTTTGAAAGATATCAAACTGCCAGCTAGTTACAAATATTATGCGGTTCCGAAAGCCGAAAAAGAAGCCTTTTTACTGGCCGAAATTAGTGATTACTCGAAATACAATTTATTGCCGGGTGAAGCCAATATTATTTTTGAAGGCATGTATGTGGGAAAAACAGCAATCAATCCGAATCAAACCGCCGACACCCTGAATTTGAGCATGGGAAGAGACAAAAAAATAGCCATCAAACGCGAAAAAGTAGTGGATAAATCGGGAACTAAGTTTTTGTCATCGTACAAAGAACAGGTGTTTACTTACGATTTGACTGTTCGTAATAACAAAAAAGAAGAAGTATTTTTATTGTTGAAAGACCAATATCCATTGAGTACCGATAAGGACATAACGGTTGAACTTTTAGACGATGGAAAAGCCAAAGTAAACACAGAAACTGGCGTTCTTACTTGGGAACTCCAACTTGCTTCAAACGAAACCAAGAAAATCAGAATTAGTTACAAAGTCAAATATCCCAAAGACAAGATAATTGATAATTTGTAACCTAACTCGAGCATCCTAAAGTCACTGATTTTAGGATGTTTTGTTTTTTTAACGAATTAGTATTGAGTAGATTTGATAAAATTTGCTAAATTTACCACAACTAAAACTACTTAATTTAATGCTATGAAAAAATTATTACTTTTTTGTGCAACGTTGTTTTCGTTGCTTTCTTCAGCTCAGACACTGAGTTTACAATCGTTTGCAACCGGATTTAGTAGTGCTGTTGCAATTGCGCACCCAGCCAACGATTCGCGATTATTTGTGGTTCAACAAGGGGGTTTGATTCGTATTCTCAATTCAAACGGAACAGTAAATGCCACGCCGTTTTTGAATTTGTCTTCCTTAATAAGTACAGGAGGCGAAAGAGGATTACTCGGTTTGGCCTTTCACCCGAATTATGCTACCAACGGATTTTTCTATGTAAATTACACCAATACTTCCGGAAACACAGTAATTGCGCGTTACTCAGTAAGTGCCAACCCCAATGTGGCTAACACGGCGGGAACCATTCTGATGACCATTAACCAACCGTACTCAAATCACAATGGAGGTTCTATCGAATTTGGTCCCGACGGTTATTTGTATATCGGAATGGGTGACGGAGGAAGTGGAGGCGATCCTCAAGGATACGCTCAAAACATGAGTTTAACCAATGCTAATGTTACTTCAAATCCCACCAGAATTTATTTAGGAAAAATGCTTCGCATAGATGTAGATAATCCACAAGCTCCATTAAATTATGGAATTCCAGCTACAAATCCCTATGCATCCGAAGCAGGCAAAAGAGAAATTTGGGCCACTGGTTTACGCAATCCGTGGAAATTTTCTTTCAATCGGTTGAATGGTGATTTATGGATTGCCGATGTGGGTCAAAATGAAGTGGAAGAAATCAACAAAATTACCAGTCCACTTCCCAATACGGGATTGAACTTTGGCTGGCGTTGTTACGAAGGAACAGTAGCATTCAATACTTCCGGATGTGCAGCTCAATCTACAATGGTTGCCCCGTTTTCACAATATACTCATACGGCAACGGGTGGCTGTTCGGTTACTGGCGGTTATGTGTATACTGGTAGTTTATACCCAAACTTACAAAACAAGTATGTATTTGCTGATTATTGTACAGGTGAGCTAGGCATAATTGGTGCTTCTGGAACTATTTCATGGAATTTGAATTTCTCCGGAGTGGTTCCAAGTTTTGGGGAAGACAAAGACGGTGAATTGTATCTTTCAAGTGGAAGTATTATCTACAAAATAGTAGACACTAGTTTGACAGCGTCTGAATTTGAAAAAGTAGGTTTTTCTGTGGCACCCAATCCGGCTAAAAATACATTTTCTATCAAAAGTACTTCCGCTATTACAGCCAATTCGGTTGAAGTTTTTGATTTAGGTGGAAAATTATTGGTTTCCCAAGCTTTAAATGGCAATGTTGAGAGTACAATTGGAATTGAAAACCTTTCTTCAGGAATGTATGTGGTAACGGTTAGGGCTTCTAACGGGAACAAATATACTAGCAAATTGGTCGTAGAATAAACAGTTGCAGTCACAGGGATTAGATTACTATCACTGTGACTGACAATTGACCGTTGTTTAGGGTGCTGGATTAGGATGTAGTTCTTGAATCTTTTCTATTTCCTCCAGTATTTCTTGAGATAAAACAGTCTCAAACGCATCGATATTTTCTTTTAATTGACCCAAAGAAGTGGCACCAATAATGGTGGAACTCACAAATGATTGCTGGTGCACAAACGCTTCGGCCAATTGAACCAAAGTCAACCCATGCTTTTCAGCTAATTCTTTGTAGAGACGCGTGGCTTTGTAGCAATTTTCGTTGGTATAGCGTGTGAAGTTCGGAAACAATTTTAACCTCGAATTTTCTGGAAAACCGTTCAAATATTTGCCAGATAAGAATCCGAATCCCAAAGGAGAATAGGCTAATAAACCAACATTTTCACGCATACAAATTTCAGAAAGTCCCACTTCAAACAAACGATTCAAAAGAGAATAAGGGTTTTGAATCGATACAATGCGTGGTAAATTATGCTTTTCACTCTCGTGTAAAAAACGCATCACTCCATACGGATTTTCGTTGGAAACACCGATGTGTTTGATTTTACCCTCTTTGATCAATCCGTCAAAAACAGTCAAAACGGCCAAAAAATTGTCTTGCCATTGCTCATCGATTTCAGTGATGCCGCGTTTGCCAAACATGTTCATCACACGTTCTGGCCAATGCATTTGATACAAATCAATGTAGTCTGTCTGTAGATTCTTCAAACTCAATTCGACCGCTTCGTGGATACTTTTTTTAGAAAAATCAAGCGGTTGACGAATGTACTCCATGCCACGATTGGGTCCAGCAATTTTGGTAGCAATAACCAATTTTTCTCGTTCAGCAGTCCCAATTTTGTTGATCCATGTTCCAATGAAACGTTCGGTACTACCAAAAATTTGAGCATTCCCACCAATAGGATACATTTCGGCCGTGTCTATAAAATTTATACCACGGCTTACCGCGTAATCCAGCTGTGAATGCGCTTCGGCTTCTGAATTTTGATTACCAAAAGTCATCGTGCCAAGGCAAATGGTGCTGATTTTGATGTTGGTATTGGGAAGTAAAGAATAATTCATTTTTATAGTAACTAAGATACTGAGCCGCTGAGGTTCTGAGCCGCGAAGTTTTTTAACTCAGTATCTCAGGTCCTCAGCAACTCAGCTGCTTTTTATAACTCGTTCAACATTTTCGAAATTTCGTCCAATTTTGGCGTTAAGATGATTTCGATTCTACGGTTTTTGGCTTTTCCATCGGGAGTGTCATTTGACATAATGGGTGCAAATTCGCCTCGGCCAGCCGCAGTTAAATTCTCTTTTTTAACACCATTGATTTCGCCCAAAATATTTACAATTGCTGTGGCTCTTTTAGTCGATAAATCCCAGTTGTTTTCAATTCCGCCGCCAATATTTCCTAAAATTTTATCGTTGTCGGTATGGCCTTCAATTAGTACTGAAATATCAGGATTTTGAGCCAACACTTTTCCGAGTTCTATAACTGCTTTTTTTCCTTCAATGCCTACGGCCCAACTGCCAGTTTGAAACAACAGTTTGTTCTCCATCGATACATATACTTTTCCGTTTTTTTGTTCGATGGTCAATCCTTTTCCTTCAAACGCATTGAGGGCTTTTGATAGGTTGTCTTTTAGTTTTTTCATGCCAGCTTCTTTGGCTGCAATCATGTTTTCAAGTTCCGTTAGGCGTTGTGAACTCGATTCTAAGTCTTTTTTTAACTTGTTTAAACGCTCTTGTTCGGCCGCCAAGGTTTTTTCTTTGGCTTCCAATTGTGCCAATAATTCGCGGTTTTTATTGATGTTAGAAGATAGCGCTTCATTGCTGTCTTTTTCAAGAGCGTTGTACGAATCTTGTAATGTTTTTAAGCTTTTTTGAGAAGCAGCATAGTCAGCCAACAACTTATCGCGTTCGGCTTTGACTTTGTCGTATTCCGATTTTAGGGCTTTTCCGTCGTTTTCGAGTTGGGTTTTGGCTTTTTGTAAATCGGTGTTAGTATCTTCTAACTTGCGGTTTTCTTTTTTTAATTCGGCGAATTTATTTTCTAAATCGTTGTATATTTTTTTGGACACACACGACGTAGTGAGTGCCGCAACAAGTAGTCCGAGTGAAATTCGTTTAATCATGAGTTCTTTATTTTTTGAATTGACCCAAAAATAACGCATCAAAAGGGTAATTCATCTGATGAAAAATATTGTTATCGACATTGTTATTGACATTCTCATAGTTATATTTTACCGCTTTAGCCGTGACCTGCCTGCCGGCAGGCAGATGGAAGCGAAACTCCTTTGAGGCAATAAATGGAAGTTTTTGTTAGCCCAAAAAAGCGATCAAAGGAAGCTTTTTTGGATTAGAAAAACCCATTTTGGCTCGAAGAGTGAAGCGAACAGCGCGATAAGCTACTCAATATCAACCAAAACCGGACAATGATCCGAATGTTTGGCTTCGGGAAGAATGAGTGCGCGCTTCAGTCGGTTTTGTAAAGGTTCACTGGCCAAGCAATAGTCAATTCTCCAGCCTTTATTGTTGTTTCGGGCGTTGGCACGGTAGCTCCACCAACTGTAGTGGTGTGGTTCTTTGTTAAAGAAACGAAACGTATCGATAAAACCGCTTTTCATAAAGCGATCAAGCCAGGCGCGTTCAACGGGTAGAAAGCCCGAAACCGTAGCATTTCGAATCGGATCGTGAATGTCGATGGCTTCGTGACAAATGTTGTAATCGCCACAAATAATCAAGTTGGGAATATCTTTTTTGAGTTGGTCGATATACTTTTGAAAATCGTCCATATACATAAATTTGTGTTCCAAACGATCGATGTTGGTGCCCGAAGGCAGGTACAAACTCATCACCGAAACATCTTCAAAATCGAGGCGAAGGTTTCTGCCTTCAAAATCCATGTGTTCGATTCCGGTTCCGAAAACCACATTTTTGGGTTCGATTTTAGACAAAATGGCCACGCCGCTGTAGCCTTTTTTTTGAGCGGGAAAATAATATTGGTAAGGATAACCCGCAGCGGTGATTTCCATTACTGGAATTTGGTCTTCTTGGGCTTTGATTTCTTGAAGGCAGATGATGTCGGGGTTGGCTTGCTGCAACCAATTGAGAAAACCCTTACTGATGGCTGCTCGGATTCCGTTGACGTTGTAAGATATAATTCGCATATTTATTTCAGTTTTTCAAAAATAGCCAAAAACCATTGTAGAAAAAAAACCAACGTACAATCTTTAACAGGATTTTTTGAATTATTTTTTGAAGTAAAAACCAATTGAATTGTTATCTTTGTTTTTTTGCTCAATAAACGAAGATATACATGGGTTTAGTTACTGCCAAAGAAGTTGCCAAAGCGATCAATGCCGATAAATATGGCGTTTTTGGCACGTTTTCGGGTTGGTTGCTGATGAAAGTGCTCAAAATTTCGACATTGAATGAAATTTATGATCGCAACAAGCATTTGAGCGAAATAGAATTTTTGAATGCAATTTTGGATGAATTTCAAATTAAGTTTGAGATTCCAGAAGAAGATTTAAAACGACTACCCAAAGAAGGGCCCTATATTACCATCTCCAATCACCCTTTGGGCGGTATTGACGGTATCTTACTTTTAAAATTGATGTTGGAGCGCGAGCCCAATTTCAGAATAATAGCGAACTTTTTGTTGCATCGTATTGAGCCGATGAAGCCCTACATTATGCCTGTGAATCCGTTTGAAAATCACAAAGATGCCAAATCGAGTGTGATTGGAATAAAGGAGACCTTGCGGCATTTGAGTGACGGCAAACCACTAGGAATGTTTCCGGCTGGAGAGGTTTCAACCTACAAAGACGGCAAACTCATGGTGGACAAACCTTGGGAAGAAGGCGCAATAAAGGTGATTCGAAAAGCGCAAGTACCAGTAGTTCCAATTTATTTTCACGCCAAAAACAGTAAGCTTTTTTACTTTTTGTCAAAAATCAACGATACGTTGCGCACGGCCAAGTTACCGTCTGAGTTATTAACACAAAAAGACCGTATTATTAAGGTGCGGATTGGAAAACCAATTTCGGTAAACGAACAAAACGAACACCAAAGTTTAGAGGAATACTCTGAGTTTCTTCGCAAAAAGACTTACATGTTGTCGAATTCGTTTGACGACGAAGACAAACTGTTGTCGGTGCCACATTTGAAAATCCCCAAAAGCCAGAAACAAATTGTAAAACCAGCCAATCACGATAAAATTCTTGAGGAAATTGAATTGATTCAGAAGGAAGATTTCCGCTTGTTGCAAAGCAAAAATTATTCTGTTTTTTTGGTTACAGCCGATAAAATTCCCAATATATTACATGAAATTGGTCGTTTGCGCGAAATTACGTTTCGTGAAGTAGGCGAGGGAACCAACGAAGCGATTGATCTTGATGAATGCGATCAATACTACCACCATATGTTTCTGTGGGACGACGATATGCAACAAATTGCTGGGGCTTACCGCATGGGATTGGGTTCTGAAATTTTTGCAAAGTACGGTATAGATGGGTTTTATTTGACAGATTTATTCCGTTTTGAACCTGAATTGAACGATATGATGAGTCAGTCAATTGAAATGGGACGCGCGTTTATTTGCAAAGAATACCAACAAAAGCCGATGCCTTTGTTTTTACTTTGGAAAGGAATTGTGCACACCACATTGCGTCATCCGGAGCACAAATATTTGATTGGCGGCGTGAGCATTAGCAATCAATTTACCGAGTTCTCAAAATCGATTATGATTGAATTCATGAAGTCGCACTACTATGATCCGTATGTAGCGCAGTATGTTCATCCTAAAAAAGAATACAAAGTTAAACTGAAAGATGCCGACAAGGACTTTGTGTTTAATGAAGCAGAAGCCGACTTGAATAAGTTTGATAAAATTATTGACGAAATCGAACCAGGTATTTTGCGTTTGCCCGTTTTGATCAAAAAATACATCAAGCAAAACGCCCGCGTGATTTCCTTCAATGTAGATCCGAAATTCAACAATGCGATTGATGGTCTGATGTACATTCGCATTGCCGATTTGCCAGAAAGCACCGTAAAACCAGTTATGGAAGAATTTCAAGCAGAATTAGAACGCAAAGAAAAAAACTATAAATAACCTTTAGAGGTTGCGATGGGTATTGGTAATGGCTTTTTCGTTCTTGTAATCAATCCATTTTTGTCCTTTTATTTTACGCATTGAGTTATCAAAATGGCGCATGATGAACACGTTGTAAAACGCTTGGAGTAGGTTGCTCGGTTTTCTTGGGAAAGCGCGCAAACTCATCGAAAAACCGGGTGTTACGTATTTCATATAGTGCCAATATCCTTCGGGCATATACAACATTTCACCATGATTTAAGTCGCACACCAACCCTTTGGCTTTTTCTAAAGCAGGCCATTGCTTATAATCGGGGTTGTCAAAATCAATATCTTCTCTTGATATCAAGGCATGAGGTACTTTATACAAATAAGGCGTTTGGTCTGGAGCAAAAAGTATGCAGCGTTTTTTTCCATGAAAATGAAAATGTAAGATATTGGAGTAATCAATATCGTAATGCATGAATACTTTGGAGTTTTCGCCACCGAAAAATAACATGGGAAGTTGTTTTACCAGTTTCAATCCAATATTGGGCCATTTAAAATCGGCTTTGAGCTGTGGTACTTCTTTGATTAAGTTGTATAAAAAAATACGGTAATTGGTAGGTTTGCTTTGCAACAAATCAATGTAATCTGCCATTTTCATCTTGGCATGTGCTTCATTGAAACCGTCTTTGTGAGAAACAGGTCGATCATCGTACAAAGGAACCACCTTATCACCAGCGATTTGTTTGATGTAGTTTAAATTCCACTTATGAAAGGCAGGCCAATCATGCGTTAGTTGCTCAACAACTACGGGTTTTTGTTTTTTTACATACAGCTGGTAAAAATCTTCTTTTGATATTGTTTTTACGCGCTCTATTTCTGTCAAGTGCAACAACGACATAGTATTACGAATATAAAGAATAAAAAATGCCCTTACGGTTTGTGTGAGGGCAAATTTAATAAAGCTTTATGATATTGTAAAGAAATGCTGTAGTTATAAATAAGTTAAAATGTTATTTCCCTTTCACAGAAGCTTCTAAATTGCGTTCTATTGTGTGACCTGGACGCGACCATTTTGGTTTTTCACCAAGCGATTGGTATTGAGAATCTTCGGCTTCAACCGTTTTGGGCTGCATGATTTTAATGAAAGGTTTTTGTGGTTGTAAGCCCAATAGTTCAAACATTTTCATGTCTTCGTTTACATCGGGGTTAGGAGTTGTCAATAGTTTGTCACCGGCAAAAATAGAGTTTGCACCAGCAAAGAAGCACATGGCTTGACCTTCGCGAGACATTTCGGTTCTACCTGCAGATAAACGCACTTGGGTTTCAGGCATTACGATACGTGTAGTGGCAACCATGCGAATCATTTCCCAAATTTCAACCGGTTTTTCGTCTTCCATTGGAGTCCCTTCAACAGCTACTAATGCATTAATTGGAACAGATTCGGGTTGCGGATTCAAAGTAGACAAAGCCACCAACATTCCGGCGCGGTCTTCAATGCTCTCGCCCATTCCTATGATTCCGCCGCTACAAACGGTAACGTTGGTTTTTCGGACATTATCGATAGTTTGTAAACGATCTTCAAAACCGCGAGTAGAAATTACTTCTTTGTAGTATTCTTCCGAAGTGTCTAGGTTGTGGTTATAGGCGTAAAGTCCGGCTTCGGCCAATCGTTTGGCTTGGTTTTCGGTCAGCATGCCTAAGGTACAACACACTTCCATATCGAGTTTGTTGATGGTTCTAACCATTTCTAAAACTTGATCAAATTCGGGTCCGTCTTTTACATTGCGCCAAGCAGCTCCCATACATACTCGAGAGGAACCACTCGATTTTGCTCTCAAAGCTTGCGCTTTTACTTGACTTACACTCATTAAATCGTTGCCTTCGATATCGGTGTGGTAGCGAGCGGCTTGCGGACAATAGCCACAGTCCTCAGGACATCCGCCTGTTTTGATAGAGAGAAGTGTTGAAACCTGAACAACGTTTGGATCGTGGTGCTCTCTGTGGACTGTAGCTGCTTCGTAAAGCAACTCCATCAACGGTTTGTTGTAAATAGCAATGATTTCTTCTTTGGTCCAATTGTGTTTAGTATTGCTCATCAAGTGTAAAAAATTAGGTCATCAAAAATAGGCATTTACTTTGTAACAAGCAATAAAGAATTTTTAATCGTCTGGTGCCGTATTTTATAATTATTCTAGAGGTTGTTTTTGATGTAATTTAAGGCGTAATCTTTATCTTTTTGAATTTGACTTTTCAGCTCGTCAATTGAGTTAAATTTTTGTTCATCTCTAATAAAATGATGAAGGGTAACGGTTATTGTTTGATTGTAAATTTCCTCATCAAAGTCAAATAGGTGTACTTCTATGGTTTGATTGAGTCCATCAACAGTTGGTCGATTGCCCACATTCATCATGCCCCAGAAAGTGCGGTTTTCTGTGTTTACAGCAACGATGTACACCCCGTTTTTTGGGATGAGTTTATAGGTTTCATCTACCGTAATATTAGCAGTTGGAAAGCCTATTGTACGACCTAATTGTTGCCCTTTTACAACTTTTCCTGTAAAGTTGTATCTGTAACCTAAATAAGTGTTGGCTGTTTCGATTTGACCTTCGGCAATGGCAGTCCTTATTTTAGTTGAACTAACGGCGATTTCGTTTATTTCCTCTGCAGAAATTTGTTCAACTTCAAAATCAAACGCATTACCAAAAGCGATTAAATCATCGATATTGGCTGTTCTGTTTCTGCCAAAACGATGGTCATAACCAATTACAATTTTTTGACATTGGAGTTGATCAACTAAAATAGTTTTTACAAAATCTTCGGCAGATAAACGCGAAAAAGTAGTATCAAAAGGATGAATAACTAAGTAATCAATTCCCAATTCTTCAAACAACTTTTTCTTTTCTTCAATGGTGTTGAGTAACTTAATGCTGTCATCTTGTTGAAGAACCATTCTTGGATGCGGGAAAAAACTCAAAACCAAACTCTCACAGGCTTCTTTTTTGGCCAGTTGGACTATTTTTTGAATGATCTTTTGGTGGCCTATGTGCAAGCCATCAAAAGTACCTATAGTGACTATTGTTTTTTTGGAAGAAGAAAAGGACGCTATTCGGTCTAAAGTTATCAAAATGTAAAATTCAAGTGTGCGAATTTAACAGAAACACTTGAAAATAAAAAAGAGTTTCACATATTTATTGTTTACCATCGTAAATAGTCACCCCAATACAAATTTTTGTATACGTCAACGAAAATGATTTTTTAAGAATAAAAATTTCATTATTATCAAAAATTAAAATAAATTTGCTAGCTATTGATATAAAACCAAATAAAAAAATGAAAAAAAACTTACTATTGTTTGCGTTGGCTGTTGCTTCTAGCATCGGTTATTCTCAAACAGACAGAATGTGGTCATCTGTGGAAAATACTACAGGGATCAAAGCGTCAAAAACGGTTGAAAGGTTGTCTTTTCCTAAAGAATACCGTCTTTTTCAATTGAATTTTGACAATTTAAGACAGTCGTTATTGCCCGCGACTACTACTGCAAAACAAACAGGAGTTGTTATTTCTATCCCGAATGTGAGTGGTGAAATGGAGTGATTCAGAGTGTATGAGTCGTCTAACTTTGCTCCTGAATTACAAGCACAGTTTCCAGAAATTAGAGCATTTGTTGGATTAGGTATTGATGACAAAAATGCTCAAATTCGCCTAAGTAGCGCACCCAATGGTGTTCAGGCTATGGTTTTTAGAACAGATAAAAGAAACGAGTTTATGGAGCCGTATTCGGAAGATGGCAAAGTTTACGCAGTGTATAACTCGTCTAGAAGCAAAGGACAATTGCCATTTACTTGTGCTACTGAAGATGTTGTTGTGTTGAACAATAATATTCAAAGTGTTCAAGCCAATAATGGTATTTTAAAAACATTCCGTTTGGCGATGTCTTGTACAGGTGAATATACAGCGTATCATGGAGGAACAATAGCAGGTGCCTTAGCTGCAATCAATGCTACAATGACTCGTGTGAATGGAGTTTTTGAAAGAGATTTTGCTGTAAAAATGAATTTAATTGCAAACAACAACTTAATCGTATACACCAATGCTGCGACAGATCCGTATTCTCCTGCGACCAACATGGGTAACTGGAACGCTGAGTTGCAAGCTAATCTAACGGCCGTTATTGGTGAAGCCAACTATGATGTGGGTCACTTATTTGGTGCTACTGGTGGAGGTGGAAATGCTGGTTGTATAGGTTGTGTTTGTGTGAATGGGCAAAAAGGTAGTGGTATTACATCACCT
>CAZAJH010000034.1:0-11631 GCA_964485385.1 uncultured Flavobacterium sp. | reverse complement strand
CCCTCGCAAGACTTTGATTTTTTGCTCAAAGAAGGTTTGCAGTATGTAGAAAAACTCGGGCATAAATTTTGGACCGACTACAACCCGCACGATCCAGGAGTAACTATTTTGGACGTGTTGTGTTACGCCATCACGGAGTTGGGTTACCGAGCCGATTTTGATATCAAAGATTTGCTGGCTAATGCGTCTGGAAAAATTGAGAATCAAACGTTTTTCTCAGCAGCAACTGTTTTTACTAATGCTGCCTTGACGGAAATGGATTACCGAAAATTACTCATCGATATCGAAGGCATTTCTAATGCATGGATTTTGGCCACGCAACGGCAAAAAGACGCGAATGGATATTGGCTTTCGCACCCCAATGAAGTTGATGTGTACCTCAATAAGCTCGAAGATAAATTGAGTTTAAAAGACAAGGATAAAGCCAATCAAAGTTTACCCAAACTGCCGCTCAGGGGATTGAATAAAATCAAAATTGAGCTCGATGAAGATCCAGTTTTAGGCGATTTGAATACGTTGGTTTTACAACATTCTTTTTGGCATGAAAACCGCTGGGTTAATCTTAAAATTGTACCCCAATTTATGTCGTGGAACGATCCCGAAGCCCAACTTTTTGAGCTCATGGACACACCTGCCGAAATTGCCATTCAAAGCATTGAACAAACTCCAGTAAAAAATGTTTTGTACTTGATCGTAAATGATGTCAACAATGCAGATAATCAGTTGCGTTTCCGAATCTTTTGTGATGATGTTGCTGAAGTAGATGAGACTTTGGATTTTTTTAGCATCGAACAAAATGTAAGTGATGTAATCGCACTCTTTGCACAGAAACGCGATAAAATAAAAACAGTTTTCGCCACTGTTGAAGCCGTTTTACAGCAAAATAGAAACCTTACTGAGGATTTTTTATGTAAAGAAATAGTTGAGAAAGTTGATGTTGGTGTTTGTGCCGATATCGAAATTGAAATGGGTCACGATGCCATCGAAATCATGGCGCAAATGCAAATAGCTATCGATCATATCATCAATCCTAAAATCAATTTTTATACGCTCAATCAACTGGTAAATGAAGGATTACATGCCGAGGATATCTTTTTAGGACCCAAATTAAAACACGGTTTTTTAAAAGATACAGAAGTAGAAAAGGCACAATTGCCAAGCGCCATTCATGCGTCCGATATCATTGCAGTACTCATGCAAGTAAAAGGCGTAAAATCGGTCAAAAATTTGATGATGACGGCCTACAATGAGCTGGGGTTACCTATTTCTAAAGCAACTACCAATCAAAGTTGGGTTTTGCCTCTTTCTGGCGAAGTCAAACCTGTTTTTAACGCCTATGTTTCGAAGTTGTTGCTGTTTCAAAAGAACATACCGTTTCTGTTGAGTGAAACACAACAAATGGAGGTTGAGTTGAAGGTTGATCTGTACAAAACCCAATTCAGCCAACGTAAATTATTGAATTTGAACAATGATTTTGAAATACCAACGGGTGATTATTTCGATTTGAATCAGTATTACAGTATACAAGATGATTTTCCGGCTACGTATGGTTTGGGTAAAAATCCCGTTTCAGAGAAAGCGACCGACCTACGCAAAGCGCAAGTAAAGCAACTCAAAGCCTATTTGTATTTTTTTGAACAAATTTTAGCCGATTATTTCAGTCAACTCTACCATGCCAAAGACTTGTTCAACACCATAAACCAAGCCAAAAAACAAACCTATTATCCGGTTTATTTGGAGAAAAATGCACTCACAGGAGCCGATTTTTATTCCAAAGAAATTTACTCAGCTAACCTGAGTACTCACTTATTGAACGGTGAGACGTTAGATGAGGTGTCGTTGACCGAATCCAAAGCGACTTATTATGATCGAAAAAACCGAGTTCTTGATCATTTGATGGCGCGTTTTGCCGAAAGTTTTAACGATTATGTTTATATGATGTATCAGTTCAATCAAGATACATCAGGCATGGGCACTCTCAGTTTTGATTATGATGATTTGATTACCGATAAGCAAAATTTTATCAATAGTTACCCTGAAATCAGCAGCCAAAGAGGTTTGGGAATCAATTACCTTAACGCAACAATCTCGGGAGCAAATGTTATACTGAATCCATTGTGGGATACCAATCAGCGCGGAGGCTATGAAAAAAGAGTGGCGCGTTTACTTGGTATCAACCAAATTCCATTGCAAGATATAGTAGTACATACCATACCGCAATCGCTATGGGCACTTACAATTGACAGTGAAACCTATACCTTTTCAATTGAAGATCCAAGCACTAATTTGGCCGAAAAGTGGGAATGGGCACAGTTGCATTATTTGGACCAAAACAAATACCAAATAACCACGCCCGGCGACAATACGTTTCATTTGTTTTTGATGGATGAAGAGGTCAAAATTGCCCAGCTCAACAAAAGTTTCGATTCAGAAAAAGAAGCCTACGACTATTTGGTAGAAATGGTTAAAAAACTCAACATCTACTTTGAGAATTTTTATTGTCTAGAACATATTTTGCTTCGTCCTTACGAGAGCACATACAACGATGATACTTTGCTTTCGGTGTGTTTGAATGACAATTGCGATGATCCGGCCAATAATGATCCGTATTCGTTTAAAGCAACTGTAGTTTTACCGGGCTATTTACAACGATTTAAAAGCATTGTTTTTCGAAAGTATGCGGAGAAGATTTTCCGACAAGAAGCACCAGCCCATGTATTGTTGAAAATTTGTTGGGTGAATAGTGAAGATATGATTGATTTTCAAAAACAATACAAAAATTGGTTAATCAGTCATGCCAATTTCAGACTCAAAAAATGCGCAAATACACTTACTGTTGCCGAGAAAGAAGACTATAAAATCAGCTTGGACAACTTGGTTAAAGCCGTAAAAAAACTCAATACTATTTACCCCGAAGGTAATTTATACGATTGTCAAATAAGCGAAAGCACCAACCCAATAATACTAGGAAATACATCATTAGGAACTTTATAAAAAACAAATTATGGAAGCATATAATACAACCATTTACCCCGTTTTTGAAGCGGATCAAGTCTTGAGTCAAAAAGATTTGAACCACTTGGTCAGCCATTTGGAAGAGCAAGATCGAATGACACGAAGAAATTTAACGGGAATAGGAATTGTTTGTGGATTGGAACTTTCATTTCCTACTGCAACCACCGTAAAAGTTGATTGTGGAACCGCCGTGACTTCTTTGGGATTTCAAATCAATTGGAAAGAAACCCTTTTTACAGATTACCACAATTACGAGTTATCGGAAAATTTTCTGACGCCCGATTACACCAAAGAACCGCATCTGGATCCGATTTTCAAACACGCGGCTTTGTATCGGCCGATTAAAAATTGTGTAGAACTGCTTCCGCAAAATTCTTCTGTAACCGATAAAACGCCTATTCCTAGTGATTTTTTTATCAATAAGGCTGTGATACTTTTACTTGAAGTAGCATTAATCGACCAAAAAAATTGTGTGACAACCAATTGTGACGACAAAGGGAAACGAATGGAGTTTAACATTCGCACACTTTTGGTGCCTATTAATGAACTTACCGGTGAAATCTTAACCAATTATTCGGTTGCCAATTACTTTAATTCGTTAATTACACCCAGATACAACGTACCTTACAAAAACCTAAATACAAGTGCCGATGTATTGAAAGGATTTGAGAAAATTTACGATACCAATTTCTTGACTTCTTTTGCCTCAAGTGTCAATGGAATGTACCAAAGCTTCAAACCTTTATTACCCGATTTGACGGAGTTTGATGTGCTTGAAAATTGCAAACCAAAGATTGATACTACAGTCAATTTGTATAAATCGGGTTCCAATATACAGTATTTGTGGGATTGGATTTCTGATTTGGTTGCTTGCTACAACGAAATCGCCGAGTTTGCTCAGGTGCATCCGAGTTTGTGTTGCGTAAATGAGGCGTTGTTCCCGTTTCATGTCGTATTAGGAACCAATGCTATTGATAGTGCCAATTTTAGAACGCCTTTCTTTTCTTCGCTTCACCAAAAAACACAGCAAAAGCAACAGGTGGCTCAACTGACACTCTTGTTTCAACGTTGGGTTCATATTTTGAATAATTTTAAAGTAGATTCCAATCCAAAAATTAAAATTACGCCTTCGTTATACGGCAAAGACTATTTATCCGACAAATCGATTCCGTTTTATTACGATGATATTTTGAATTTGAATAAAAAATGGAATCCCGAATTGACTCTAAAAAACCAATCGGATACAATTTTATCCTACCATGCCGAAGTTACCAATTACACGAGCAAACTTCACATTCAAAAACCACTTTTATTTGATATTGAAAAATACAATTTCTTTAGAATAGAGGGTCATATTGGAAAAAATTACAAAACGGCGCTCAAAGAACTCAATTTAATCAGAGACAGTCATAGTTTGCCGTTTAAAATCACGGCGCTGAATGCAGTAAGTTTTTTAAACAAAGAAATTGATATCAGTAAGTTTGACGGCCGTTGGGACGATTTAGAAACCGACTACGATTTGGCTCGTAAACGCTTGTACAACATTACCGAATACGTCATCAACTGGATGGACACCAAAAAGGTGGTTTTGGCCAATGAAACAGTAATGACACAAGAAAATATTACAAGTTTCAAAAACATCTTGAATCAGATAAAAAACTTGTTAACCAATGATTTGAAAGGGTTTTTGCCCAATTACAAAAGCTTCTATGAAATTTTCAAACAGCTGAATCTTATCTTTTTGTTTCATAAATTTTGCATACAACTCGGAGGCGAAGCCAAATTCAAAACCGTTGTTGAAGATTTAATTGACCGATTTGACGACATTAATGAGCTTTTCCTGGAAGATCCTTTTACGGTGATTTACGAGGAAGCTTACCTCAGATGGCAAAAAGTGTACAAAGATTTGTTTTTTTCTACTTTTATTAAGAAACATCCTGGTTTAGAGCACAAAGCGGGTGTAACCAAAGGAGGAACATTTGTAGTGGTTTATGTTGATAACTCGATTTTCAAAGCTGTTGCACCACCTTTGTCTCACACGGTTTTGTTGAATGATATTAAAACCTACCAAGGCATTTTTAATTTCGAAACAAGCGTGAAACAACAGATTGAAAGCAGCATTAAGTTCAAAGATTACAAATCACAAGTTGTCAGACCTTCAACTACAGCAATAGACAAATGTAAGGCCGAAACCGACAACATAAAAGCCAACTTACTCGAGATTGCACAATTCAATTTGAATGCCAATTATACGCCAGAAATGAGTGGTTTTATTTTTGAAAACATCAAAGATTTAATGCAATTTGAGCCCTCAACAGTAAATCAAAATCCGTTTCAACAAGTAATTATAGCCGATTTCTTTTTGCCATACTATTGTTGCGGAGGAGAAGGTTCAAATACTATCGAGATTAAGTTTGAAATCGAACAACCATTAAGCATCAGCTTGGAACGATTGAACTACTGTTTTAATGATCCGGAAGATTATGAAATTACGATCAACGGACCTACTGGAGGAGCATTTACTGGATCAGGCGCCATCATGGTCGAACCAATAGGTGGTAACTATTATCTCAGACCAAGCAAATTGACTGCGCAATCGGTTGATTCGTTCCAATTGACTTATACGGTAAATGGCGAAACGAGCAATACACTTGAAATTCAAATTTCATTGCCTCAAGCAATTACCAATTGGACAGCGCAGCGCAATGCTCAAAACCACAACCTTTATGTATTCAATAACAGTAACGCAAACGATACAAGAGAGTATGAGTTTGATTTTGGTGTAGCTAACACAGAGCTGCTAACAACCAATGCACCTTCTGTAACGCATATTTTCCCATTCAACGAAATCAACCAAAGTTTTGTGGTTACGATCAAACAATTGGGTGGAATCTGCCAAAATACGCAAACCATTACGGTCACAAATCCAATTGGAGATTTTCAGGATATAGATTTTAACCCAACCGACTTCAATACGTAAAAATAAAAATGTACTATCATGGCAAAATCGAGAGCACAAATCATCACCGATATTAACAATAAGTTTGTAACTAATGGGAATATCAGAGCCGTAGATACCAATACTACACTCAAAGACATTTTAGACTGTATCGAGCTAAACGACAAAGGCGATCTTACAGGAATAGGAAATAGACTTACCAATGTTGAACAAGAAAATTTGATTCAAAATAATCGTTTAAACGTGCTGGAAGCCAACATGAATACAAACGATTTGAGTTTGTTTTCCAAAGCCTTTACAGCACAAGGTGGCAGCGCAAATGGAATGTTTTCCTTTCGAGGTATCCAGAATCATTTTGTAAACATCACCTTGCGACTTCGTTTTCTATCGGGTGCTGAAGACGTCATTACTTTTGTGGATAACAATTTAATTGAGGTGAAAAGCATGTTGCAAGGAATTATTGATTTTGAGGCCAACTACATGTTGAATTTCTTGGTGACAATTGTTAATAATCAGGGAGGCACTCAAATTCTGGGCGATTTTAGAATTGCCAACATGAATCTTCATTTTCAAGATGAACAAACGCTGGTAATTCGTCTTCAAAATTACCAGAATATACCGTCAACACTTCAATTGGGAGATGAAATATATACTTCAATAGCTATTCATTCGGTCTACAGTGATCCAACAGGAAAAATTACCGAAGGCATTCATAAAGAGCTAAAAAACCCAGCAGAAGTTTTCGTCAATGATCCCAAAAAAACGATCAATCCTAAGGACAAACTAACAAATAGTTTTGTGGATACTCAAGTCGGTGTTACGCCATCAAAATTGAGAGTGGCAAATACTACACCGAAGCAAGTGACGAAAAAAACCACGCCAAAAGTTGAAAAGAAATCCAATCAAACGGCCAAAAAGACAGAGAAGGCCACAACTAAAAAGCCGACAACTGTAGCCAAAAAAACTACACCAATAACACCCAAAAAAACAGCCGTAAATCGAAAAAATAAAAAGTAGTTAAATGCATCTGGTAGCACAAAACATATTGGATATTCATTGTAATTCTCAGGAGTTGGGAAAAAAAATCCATAGCTGCGTTGGTCAGGTTATGGAACAACAATTGTATCCCAAATTGGAGGTTTTGTTGCAGCAATACGATGTTGAAAATTACGTTTGGACGATTGATCAATTGACGATTTCCATTCCGAATTTGAACCCGAAAAATTGGGAATCTGAACTCGTTGAATTGACGTTACTTCAAGTAGAAGAGTTTCTTAAAAACAATAAACCGGTTATAGGTTTTTTAAATGAAGCCATCCAGAGCCCCAGTATTTCGGTGCTTACGCAACATCAGCAAGCAGTAAAGTTGCTTTTTCATTATTTAAAAAATGGTGTTTTGCTCGAAAATACCATCGCCAAACGAACCGATGAGGTTTGGAAGAGCATACAAATAAACGCCTATTTTATAACTGAACTTTTGGCTTTTTTTGTAGAGCATCCCCAAGCATTATTGCGGTTTGTTCTAGCACTACCTGCCGGTTTTAGAGCACAGCTAAAACAAAACAACGATTCCCAGGTGTTGCATTTAATTCATGAGGTAGAATTGGTGTTGCAATCGCACTCAAAACCAGGAACGAAAGCGTTACCTCTTATCAACACTATTTTTGGTGAAGCAAGTTTACGCCAGCAATGGCTTGATTTGGTTTATTTTACCCATCAGGTATTTCGGTTAACGCATCAAAAAAACACCTTGTTTGAGTATTTTATTCAACACTCCGAAACAATGGGCTTGCCTCGCCAAGTAGCCAAAGTTATAGCCACCGACATCAAAAGAACATTGCGTATGATGCCAACTTCTTCGGCAGCGCCGATTTCTTTTGTTGAGGAATGGATCAACAATCTAGAAATGGTTTCGACGGCAATTAGTTCAAACGATAAAAATGAAATACCTTTAGTCGAAAAAGAGGTAATGAATTCTGATTTTCAATTTATCACCAATGCAGGTTTGGTGATTTTACATCCCTTTTTAAAACCATTATTTGAGCAAGTAGGACTAACAATCAACGAGGAATGGAAAGACAGAAAAAGTCAAAATAAAGCTGTTCTTTTAACTCAATATTTGGTCAATGGAGCAACTTGTTTTTATGAAAACGAATTGGTTTTTAATAAAATTTTATGCGGTTTTGCTATAGAAGACGAGCTCAATACCCAAGTAAGAATTACAGCAAAAGAAAAGGCAAAATGCAACGATTTGCTGTTGGCGGTTTTAGACTACTGGAAAGCCATGAGTCAATCCTCTGTTGAAGCCTTACGCGAAACGTTTCTGATTCGAAATGGGAAACTCTCTTTCAAAGAAGCTTCCTCCATCGATTTACAAGTGGAAGAAAAAGGAGTCGATATTCTCTTAGGACAGTTGCCATGGGGAATTGGCTACGTTAAAACACCTTGGATGGAGCAGTACCTGAGCTGTGAATGGAACTAATTTTTGAAAAATTTGTTTATGGAACCAACACCAAAAGCCAAAAAACCAACAGTTAAGCCCAAAAAGACCAAACCTTTTGTAGGGCCAAAAAAGAAGTTGGATGCCAAGCTGAACAAACTTCCCCAAAAAGGGAAGAAAACCACCGTTCCATTAAAAAAGACAGTCAAAAAACCCAAAGGAGAACCCGAAAAATTGGCTATTGCTTCGCTAAAAAAGCCCATAAAAGAGATACAATCTACTTCCAAAAAATACCAAAAACACAAACCGTCTGATAACGTACTTAAAGAAGCTCAAGGTGCCGCTATCTTGCCTTCTAAAAGAGCCAACGAATCGGTAGCCAATCGCAGTCATGTAGAAGTGATGGATGCCCAAACCAAAGACACAAAGGGTTTTGACAAAAATGGTTTTAAAAAGAAGTTAAAGGAGCAAATTGATGATACCATCAAACAAAAAGAAGATGCCAAAAAAATAAAAAGCAACGGGGTTAGTGAAACGGTTACCAAGGAAATAGGCGAATCAGTTGGCGACGAAAAAGCCAAAGCGGGCGGAAAAGTAGAAGCCAGTACTATTGTACCGCCAGCAGCTCCCGAAACGCCGCCCAATGAGGCAACAAACGAAGAACCTCAAAAACTAATCGCAGTAAAACCAGAGGCCAAAACAACAACAGCTCAAAAAACCGATTTGGCCCCTGTAAGTCGACCCAAGGAGGAAACCGATTTTACTAAGGAAACAAAGGTTTTAGATGATGATTACCAGCAAAATAATCTCTCTCAAGAGAAATTACAAAATAGCGATGAGCCCAAGTTTATAGCGGCCGACAATCAAAAACAAGATTCTGAAGCTAAAGCAAAAGAACTGACCGATCAAACCAGATCGGGGGAGAAAAAAACCATCCATAACACGCGTACAAGCAATACCAGAACAATCAATGCGGGTTATGACACCATGTTGCAAAAACAATCCACTACCAACAAAGGAAGATTTGACCAACAAAGTAAAAAAAGTCAAGAAGAGAACAAAATTAGGAATGACGTACACAAGCAATTGACCTCTATTTTTAACCACGCCAATTCATTGGTGTTGATGTATTTTGCTTCAATTGATGTTTATATTGAGAAAGTTTTTGGAAAAAGGCTTACTAATTTTTTGGATGTTTTTTCGGAAAGAGTAGCACAACTTTTGGATGATAATGACGGTTTGGAATGGGTGGGTAAAAAGATTACAGGACAACATGTTCAAGATGATGTAGAAATTTTTAATGTAGCCAAAGACGAGTTCATCGATCACATGCAAAATCCGATAGACGATTTGGTTGATTTTGTAGATGTCGCTTTAACCAAAGCCAATAAAGCCATTCAAGATGGGCGCAAAAAAGCCGACGAGTACTGGAGTAAACAATCGAGTGAAACCAAGCGAATAGCTGGCGATATTTACGACGATGCCAACGCCAAATTTGACGAATTAGAAAGCGCAGTTGAAAGCAAAGAAGGCGCTATTATCGATACGGTAACCGAAAAATTCAGCGCAGCTTTAGACGAACTCGACGAGCGGTTTGAAAAAGCCAAAATCGAAAACATGAGCTGGCTCGATCGGGCGATAGCCGCAGTAAAATCGGTTATCAATACCATTATTGAGCTCAAAAATGCTTTACAACAGTTGGCACAGAAAGCCGCCAAATACGCCGAAAGAATTATCGATGATCCGATCACGTTTTTTGGAAATCTAGCAGATGGTGTAGGTCAGGGATTTACCAATTTCAAAAACAACATCGACAAGCACCTAATAAAAGGAGTTCTAGAATGGCTCACCGGTTCGATAGGTAACGAAATTGAACTTCCCAAAGAACTCAACTTTGAAGGCATTACAAGCTTGGTATTGCAAATTCTTGGTATTACTGTCAAAAAAATAAAAGGTCTCGTTATTGATGTCATCGGGAAAGAACGGTTTGAGTTTATCGAAAAAGGCGTCGATACAACCATGGCAGCGGGCAACAAAATTTTGAATATTTTCAAAATTCTCAATGAAAAAGGCTTGTCTGGATTGTGGGAATTCATTTTAGAAGAGTTTGATAACTTGAAAGAAATGCTCATCGAGAACGTCAAAACGTTTGTCATCGAAACTATTGCCATGAAAGCAATGGAGTATTTGTTATCGCTCTTGATTCCGGGCGCAGGTTTCATTAGAGCAGCTCAGTTGATTATCAAATTTGTAATTACCTTATTCCAAAAGGCAGCACAAATCATCAAAATCATCGATGGAATTTTAGATACGTTTGGCGATATATTGAACAAAAATCTATCGGCTGTTGTTACCAAAGTTGAAATGGTGCTGAGCGGATTTTTGAGTTTGGCCATTAGTTTCCTAGCCGCTGTTTTGGGCTTAGATGGAATTGTAGGTAAGGTGCAAAAATTCATCCAACAAAAAATCAGACCTCGAATAGATCAAGTACTCAAAAATATTGCCCTCAAACTCAAAAAAGTACTCGACAAAATTGGAATTACCAAACTCATTGATAAATCGATGAAAGCCGTTGATAAAGGAAAGGCTTGGGTTGAAGACAAGAAGAAAAAGGCGGTTGAAAAAGGGAAAGCTGGTTTGGGGAAATTGGCGGAATGGCTTGGTATCAAAAAGTCTTACAAGTCAAAAGATGGAAATACACATACACTTTCTTTCGACGAGGTAAATAAGAAACCAGTTTTAATGCGTTCTTCAGCTAAAGCCACTTTTGAATCCTACATAACAGGAATTAAAGCTAAAGTGATGGATTACAATTCGAAAAACCCAACTAAAATGGTCGATTTTAGTGCAATTGAGGCTAAATATGATGAAATTGAAAAGGTAATCGAAGGACATTATGATAAATTCGATAAAAACAAGGTTTCTTCTAAGTTAAACGAAATGGCCGAATTACTTTCTAAATTACCCGATGATTTTGCAGATGCAAATGTGTTTTTTCCTAATCATACTATTGCAGCACAATCATCTACAGAAACAACTTACGATGGAATCAATAAATCGAATGACGGAGAAAAAATTCATGTTAAAAATTTGTCTTTAAAATTGGGTTCTTTGGAAGGTTCTCCAGGAAAGCATACCTCACCTTTATTTAAACATATTCACAAAAATATTTCAAAGAAAAAACAGCTTATTAGGGGACATTTGTTGACTCATTATC
>CAZAJH010000033.1:0-11648 GCA_964485385.1 uncultured Flavobacterium sp. | reverse complement strand
GTTTGATTTCTTTGATATGTTCTAGAGTACCTTTGTTTTTGTGATTAGCTTCTATTTCTATAAGTGTTAAAGGTTGAAAATAAGCGATTTTTGGGTTGCTTCTTGAAGAAGAAAAAGCACTAGGCACAAAATAGCTTTTGAGTCCATCGGATTGTGTAAAACATTTAACAATCAAGCTTTTTTCTTGGTATTTGAGAGCAGAAATTACAATAGCTTTGGTTTTGACCAACATGATAGAAATACGATTTAGGAAGTACGAAGTATGAAGTTTACTGATTTAACGCACAATCATTACTTTTTTGACTTTGGTTTCGATTCCGTCTTCGGCGGCAATAAAAACCATGTAAACACCAGAAGCTACTTTGTATTTTCCAAAAGCTGTGGTATCCCACTCAATCGTACCTCCAACAGCCGTTGACTCAAAAACCAGATTTCCGGCTACATCTGTAACCTTTACGTTCGCATTATCTGTTAGACCGCTAATTTTTACTGTTCCTGAAAACTCCGGACGAACGGGATTGGGAAAAATGTAAACATTATCCAAATTTTCACTGGGTTTGGTAGCCGTTCCTTGAAAAGAAACCAATCCTTTATCTGTGGCAAAAAAAACTTCTCCGGTTACGCCGTCTATTTCAATATCATTCACGTTATTACTGGGTAAGGGTGAATTGTCTTTGGTAAATTGATAGATGGTTTGTTGTCCATTTGACGAAACCAAATAGACCCCAGAATCGGCTATTGAAACCCATTTTTGGTTCGCGCCATCAATTGCTATATCAAGTATAAATTGTTCAAAAAACAACTCTTGTGCTAAATCATTTTCTAGTATAATAATAGAACTTGTCTGTATTTGATCGCTCGACAAAAACTCATCAACACTTGGTATAATTCGAAGACCTTTGGCCGTTCCTATCCACAATTGGTTTCTGGCATCAATTGCAACACACCTTACATCGGTGTTGGGCAAATTC
This sequence comes from uncultured Flavobacterium sp., assembly GCA_964485385.1. Lineage (GTDB taxonomy): Bacteria > Bacteroidota > Bacteroidia > Flavobacteriales > Flavobacteriaceae > Flavobacterium. The sequence goes on along the minus strand of CAZAJH010000033.1, from coordinate 10,677 downwards.
CCTTCTGTTCCCGATTTAATTACTATCGATTTGTTATTAAAAGCTTCATTGAAGGCTATCAAACCATTTCGAGCAGTAGGAATCCACTTGGTATTATTTTTATCTACCACCAAACTCGCATAACTTTCAAAAAAAGTCTCAGGAATAATATCTGTAAAGTCATACGATTGCCACTGATTTCCTGGTTTTAATACTTTAAGTGGTTTGGCAATCATATTATTGGTCATCCACAAATTTCCGTTTTTATCAAATGCAGGACCATTGACTCTAATGTCATCTGGAACCTCGCTTGGAATGGTCTGTAATCCGTTAGGACCCGTATTAGAGGCATTGTAAATCATTACAGGCACTTCATTAACTATTTTTAACAACCCAGAATAATAGGAACTCACATAAAGTTCATTATCATTATTTGGATTGAAAGCTATGTTGGAAAGCGACTTTGCTTCAAACAAGTCAGCGTAAGGTATCAAAGACCATCCGTTTTGGCTTGAGTATTTACTAATCGGAAATCGTCCTAATCCAAAAGGAGGATTGTAAGGGTTGTAGGTTCGGTCATATCTCCCGTACAAGGCCCACAATAATGTAGATGATTTTTTTAGACGAAAAATATTATTCTGTTCTGGACCATCTGGTTTAATATTTTCAAAAGTAGAAAGATTGGCTAACGAAAAAGCAACCATACCACTATTGTTGGTTCCAATATAAACCGTATTGTTGAGTGCTTCTGCACAAGTAAAAGTGACATTTAACCCATTAACTTGATTGGATTGAATAAGTGCTTGTTGTTGTAATGAAGCATTAAAAACATACACTCGATTGGGTGATTGCGCTACCAAATTTCCCGATCGTACTCTGATTTTACTAAATACTTCTGGTTGAAATGCAAAGAGAATAAATTGTGTTCCGTTGTGTTTTAGTAAAACATTGTCTCTTACGGCTACCAATTGATTCTCAAAATTTACTATACCTGTATAAAAACCAACATCAAATGTTGTCCATTGGTTAAAATCGACCAAATTTGGATTTGAAACAGCGGCTTTTTTGATTCCGTAGTTTTGAGTAACCGCATAAATTTCATCATTAAAAATAGCCGTTTGGAATATTTTACCGTATTGCCCACCATTTCCTATGGCGAAAGTATCTCCAAACTCCATCACATTCAAATCAAATACTGATATTCCGTAATCACAAGAAAGGTAAACCTTATTGTTGTGTTCCAAAAAATGGTTGATTCTTTTTATTACTGGACTTACTGGAACCTCATCAATAATTCCTCTTTTTTGTAAGACTCTTCCGTTGGATAAAACAATCAACAATAAACCATTGGTATTGCCAACCATAATAAGGTTTTTTTGTTCACTGTAATAAATAGCCGAGATTTCATCTGATTTGAATCCATCAACCGAGTTGATAGTTGACAAAGCGTCTGTGATTGTGTTCTTTACAAAAAGAGCATTCTCAGAAGCGACATAAACTGAAGTTGATGAAGCGCTGATGTCTTTAATGGTGTTGTACGAAAAATAACCTTTCCATTGCTGATTTTGTTGAGCGAATCCGCAAAAGAACACTAATAGAACGGTAAGTATAATAATTTTTTTCATAACTCTTACTGCAAATATACTACAAACGCAAATAAATGACTTTTCATATACCAATAAAAAATGCCTTCACAAATTGAAGGCATTTTTTGTAGTATGAAAATGATTGGTTACACAATTCCTTGGGCTAACATAGCATCGGCCACTTTGACGAAACCAGCTACGTTGGCTCCTTTAACGTAGTCGATATAACCACTTGCATCTTTACCGTATTTTACGCATGATTCGTGAATATCAGACATGATTCTTTTCAATCGTTCATCCACTTCTTCTCTTGTCCAGCTCAAACGCAGAGAGTTTTGCGACATTTCTAAACCTGAAGTAGCTACTCCACCAGCATTAGAAGCTTTACCTGGAGCAAACAATATTTTAGCTTTATGGAACACTTCTATGGCTTCTGGAGTTGAAGGCATATTGGCTCCTTCAGCTACACAAAAACAACCATTGTTTACCAACATCTGTGCTTCTTCTCCGTTCAACTCGTTTTGAGTAGCGCAAGGCAAAGCAATATCACATTTTACTTCCCAAGGACGTTTTCCAGCAACAAATTGGGCATTTGGATATTTGGCAACATAATCTGAAATTCTTCCATAGTTTACGTTTTTAATTTCCATAATGTAAGCCAATTTCTCAGCATTAATTCCGTCTGCGTCATAAATATACCCCGAAGAATCAGAGGCCGTAACCACTTTTCCTCCTAATTGAGTGGCTTTTTCTATAGCGTATTGGGCTACATTTCCCGAACCTGAAACCACAACTGTTTTTCCAGTAAAACTATCTCCACGTGTAGCCAACATACTTTGTGCAAAATACACATCCCCGTAACCTGTCGCTTCTGGACGAATCAACGACCCTCCAAAAGTGATTCCTTTTCCAGTTAAAACTCCCGTAAATTCGTTTCGTAGTCGCTTGTACTGACCAAACATGTATCCAACTTCTCTTCCACCAACACCAATATCTCCAGCAGGAACATCGGTATCAGCCCCAATGTGTTTTGCCAATTCGGTCATGAAACTTTGGCAAAATTTCATGATTTCATTATCAGATTTTCCTTTTGGATCAAAATCAGAACCTCCTTTTCCTCCACCCATTGGTAGAGTAGTCAAACTATTTTTGAATGTTTGTTCGAAAGCTAAGAATTTCAGGATACTCAAGTTCACAGTAGGATGAAAACGAATTCCTCCTTTGTAAGGTCCGATGGCTGAATTCATTTGAATACGGTACCCTCTATTTACTTGGGTATTTCCCGCATCATCAATCCAAGTTACGCGAAACATAATCACTCTCTCGGGTTCAACCATGCGCTCCAAAAGCATTTTGTTTTGGTATTTTTTATTTTCTTCGATAAAAGGAATAACTGTTTCAGCTACTTCTTTTACCGCTTGTAAAAACTCAGGTTCATTTGCATTTCTTTTAGCAACTGCTTCTAAAAAAGAATGAATACTTTGTGACATAAATATTGTTTTTAATGTTTAAGAAAACGTTTTCGTAAAATCGCACAAATATACATTTTATTAAAATAGTTGTATAATTTTTTTTGATTTCTCAAAATTTTTATTTGATAGTCAGAAAATTTTAAATTTTTGTAAAATAATGTTCCCTTTTGGAAGACAAAAAGCTTTTTTTTATTGTTTTTAAAATAATTTTTAAAATAATTTTAATAGTGAATGATGTTTTTATATATTTGTCAGCAAATGAAATAAGTATATGAAAATGCCCAAATATATCTTAGCGTCTTTTTTATTGTTGTTCGGTGTGGCCAACAACGTAAATGCTCAATTTGGTTTTTCACATGAAATCGGTGCGATTGTAGGGCCTGTAGCTTTTCAATCTGATTATGGTGAACGACGCGATTTTTCTACTAATGCGGGAAATACTGGTTATGGAATTGGTTTGATTCATTATCTGAATTTTTCATACAAAGCTGAGTGTAACTGCTACACTCCAGAGACGTACTTTAATGATCACTTCAAACTAAGAACGGAATTATCATACAACAAAACTAATTTAGATCATTTCGGAAGATGGGTTGCTCCAGACAAAACATCTGAACAAGCCAATAAATTAAGAGCCATGCACGGTAGTACTGCCGTAACCAATATTGGTATGCAATTGGAATTCTTCCCTTACAGTATTCGTGATTTTTCAGCGTCTATTGGAGGTTGGGCGCCTTTTATTAGTTTGGGAGCACAATTCAGTTTTTACAAACCTACCGCTTACTCTGACTTAGGCCCTGGATTGGGTTCTTTGGAGCAAGTTACATTTAGCCCCAAATACATTGGAGCGGTTAACAGTGATGGTGGTTCGACTTGGTCTGTGGTTTCAAGTATTGGTACACGATACAAGCTTACTCCTCTTTCTGACCTTATGGTTGACTTAAGATGGCAATACTACTTTTCAAACTGGGTTGACGGTTTGAACCCTGATCCAAGAATTTATACTGAAAACAAGGCCAACGACTGGTTGGTTTGGTTAAATTTTGGATACATTTATTATTTGCAATAGAAATTAAAATTCCCCATAAAAAATCCCGTTCTTTCGAACGGGATTTTTTTTATTTTCTGTTAGCGGAAAGCTTGTTCTAAGTCGGCTAATAAATCGTCAATATCTTCTACTCCTACACTCAGTCGAACCAAATCATCTGAAATACCTACTTCTTTTCTTTTGTCTTCTGGGATTGAAGCGTGAGTCATCAAAGCAGGATGATTCGCTAATGATTCAACACCGCCCAGTGATTCAGCCAACGTAAACACCTTGAGCTTTTCTAAAAATGATATTGCGTCTGCTTTTGCTCCTGATTTGAAGGTAAACGACACCATGCCTCCAAACGATTTCATTTGCTTTTTGGCAATGTCATGAAACGGATGATCAGGCAAACCCGGATAGAATACTTTGTCTACTTCGGGATGATTGCTCAAAAATTCGGCTACTTTCATGCCGTTTTCACAATGGCGTTGCACACGCAAATGCAAGGTTTTGATGCCGCGTAATACCAAGTAACTGTCCATTGGACCCAATGTGCCACCTGTTGCAAATTGTTTGAAATGCAATTCGTCACCCAACGCTTTGTCTTTGATGATTAAGGCTCCCGCAATTACATCGGAGTGTCCGCCTAAGTATTTGGTAGCCGAATGCATTACAATATCAGCGCCCAAATCTAATGGTTTTTGTAAGTATGGCGTTGCGAAAGTATTATCGACTGCAAAAAGCAAATTGTGCTTTTTAGTGATTTGCGCTATGGCTTCAATATCGGCCAATTTCATCAACGGATTGGTGGGTGTTTCTACCCAAACCAATTTCGTATTTTTGTTGATGAGCGATTGGAATTTGTCTAAATCGTTCATATCCACAAAGTGGAATGTGATGCCGCTGTCTTTGTACAAACGCGTAAACAAACGATAGGTTCCGCCGTACAAGTCATCCATAGCGATGATTTCGTCGCCTGCTTTGAACAAGCGCAACAAACAATCGGTCGCAGCTAAACCAGAGGCAAAAGCCAAACCACGAGCCCCGTTTTCGATCGAAGCTAAAGCGTCTTCTAGTGCTTGACGTGTTGGGTTGGCCGCGCGTGAATATTCATAGTCGCCTACAGGTTGCCCTGGACTTGCTTGCGCGTAGGTTGATGTTTGAAAAACCGGAGTCATCACGGCTCCTGTTACTTTTTCGTGGTGTTGACCACCGTGTATTACTTTGGTATTGAATTTCATGTAAACTATATTTTTGTCAAAGATATAAAGATTGTTTTTTGCCACGAAGTCGGGAAGGCACAAAGTTTTGATAAACTACAATTGGAGTTGATGGCTACTAAAGCCTAGCCGAGATGGTAGTGGAAAGCTTTGTGAAGTAAAAACGGTGATTTTCTTATCCTAAAAAGGCGACCCACGGAAGCTCTTTTTAGGATTTAGAAAATACGTTTTTACGAGCAAACTTGCAACGGACAGCTTGATTAGCTTCAAATAAACTTTCGAATGTTCATCATAAGTCCCAAGTGCATCGCCTCGTGGTAATTGTTGAATTCCAGCGCTTCGTTGGTCGAAGCCAAATGAAATCCAGTGCCTGTAGTGTATTCGTTATACGACACAAATTTTCGGGCAGCGTAATCTGCTTTGGTTTTTTCGATTAAAGAAAAAAGTAAGGTTTTGAGCTCGTCAACTTCGGCTTGAGTTGTCGTTCCTGTGGGTTTGGAACCGTTGCGATAGCGTTCAAAAAGTTCGTCTGAAATGTACATCGGCAAACCCGACAATCGATACACCAAAGCTTGCTGCACGACGATGATGTGCCCTAAATTCCACACCAAATTGTTGCTAAAACCAGCGGGAATCGTGTTGAGTTGTTCTAAGGTGTAATTTTCGAGAAATTTGGCGTACACCTTGCGGCTGGTTTCCCAGATTTTGAAAGTAGCTTCCATAGTTATAATAAGATAAAATCGTCGGTTTTGGGAATCGCGTTCATGACATCGAAGGCAATAGCTGGAGTGGGAACGGCTAGTTTTCGCAATTTCGTATCCATCCAGGCCCCATCGATGGTGATTTTGGCGCACAAAACGCCGTCTTGATTGTGTAACTCGTGCACGATGGTCCAACGCGAGGCATCGGCTTTCATTTTGCCAATTTTGGTAGTGATACAAATGGTGTCATTGAGGTGAATTTCTTTGCGAAACACACATTCTTCACGAAACGCAATCGGACCAAAATGCTGTTCTTGCATGACTTTCATGGTCAATCCTTGTTGCGCTAAAATTTCGATACGGTGTTGCGCACCAAAGTCATAATAGGCGCTGTGACGCAAGTGAAAATTAGGATCTAAATCCGACCATCGAATGGAAATTTCTTTGGTAAACGTGCTCATTTAAAATTAATTTTCATCAAAAATAATTAGAATAAAAATGATACGGTTACCGATTTTAGAAATTAACATCACTTTGCGTAAAAGTCAGTAGCTAAGAACGAGTAAATTGCGTTCAATGTGCTACTTTTGCACAAAATAAAAAGGTATGGCCAATAAAATATACTATCTCGCTTCGTGCGACACGTGTAGAAAAATCATTAAATCGTTGCCTGAAAAGGCAAACCTAGAATACCACGACATTCGGCAAAACCCAATTACAGAAGCTGAGTTGGACGAAATGTACCGATTGGCGGGAAGTTACGAAGCCTTGTTCAGCCGAAAAGCGCAACTGTACAAGTCGATGGATTTAAAAAATCAATCACTCACCGAAGCTGATTTTAAAAAACACATTTTAGAGCATTATACGTTTTTGAGTCGACCCGTTTTTATTATTGAGGGAAAAATTTACATAGGCAACAGTCCGAAAAACGTGGCTGAAGTCATTAAAGTACTGAGTTAATGTCGAAAAGAAATTGGGCTTTAGTCGCCGCTACTTTGGTTTCTATCATATATGGTGTAACCTTTACGATTGCCAAAGATGTAATGCCAAAATACGTGGAACCGTTTGGATTTATTTCGTTGCGCGTAGGTGGTTCGGTGTTGTTGTTTTGGTTGGTCTCCTTCTTAGGTCCAAAAGAAAAAATCGTTCTACAGGATTTCCCTCGAATCATCGCCGCCGCTTTCTTTGGCGTAGCGTTGAACATGCTGACTTTTTTCAAAGGGTTGAGTTATACATCGCCTATCATGGGTGCGGTTTTGATGGTGACAACACCAATGATAGTCTTGATTTTGTCGGCAATTATCATGAAAGAACGCATGCAAAAACGCAAAGTCTTCGGAATCATTCTGGGTTTAGCCGGAACCATTACACTGATTTTGTATGGAAAATCGATGGTCAACGCGCCCAATGCTACACTAGGCAATTTGTTGGTATTTATCAACGCGATTTCGTATGGGTTTTACCTCATCATCGTTAAAAAATTGATGGATAAATACAATGCTTTTACTTTTGTCAAATGGATTTACACTTTTGGATTTTTGATGGTATTGCCGTTTGGTTGGAATGAATTTCACGCTGTAAATTGGACTGAAATTCCAGCTGATATCTTTTGGAAAATTGGGTTTGTAGTAGTTTTTTCGACTTTTCTAACCTATTTGTTAAACTTAGTATCGATGCGAGAACTAAAACCTACAACTGTAGCGGTTTTTATTTATTTGCAACCGTTATTTGCCACTATTTTTGCCGTTAGTTTAGGCAAAGACGAATTGAGTTGGGTGAAGTTGTTTTCAGCCATTTTGATATTTACAGGCGTTTATTTGGTAACGCAGAAAAAGAGTGTTCAGTAATCAGTATTCCGTTGGCAGATATACTGAACACTGATTACCGAACACTGAACACTTTTTTATATATTTGAAGTCAATTAAAATACACGAATGATACAATCGATGACGGGTTTTGGTAAAGCGAGTTTGCAATTACCAACCAAAAAAATTACAGTAGAAATCAAATCGCTCAACAGCAAAGGTTTAGACTTAAACACGCGCATGCCATCGGTGTACCGCGAGATGGAATTGGGTTTACGCAATCAATTGTCGCAACGTTTGGAGCGTGGCAAAATTGATTTTTCATTATATATAGAAATTACTGGGGAGGAAACGTCATCTAAAATCAACGTTCCGATTGTAAAAGGCTACATCAATCAAATGAAAGCCGTAATTCCGAATGCTGATGAAACCGAATTAATGAAAATGGCCGTTCGTATGCCTGATGCGCTAAAAACCGAGCGCGACGAGATTGACGAAAACGAATGGAAAGACATTCAGACTGTGATTGATGAAGCGATTGCTAATATTGTGCAATTCCGTGTAGATGAAGGTGTTTCGTTGGAAAAAGAGTTTTTGCACCGCATTGCCAATATCATGACTTTGATGAACGAAGCAGTAGCCTATGATGCCGAACGTGTCGAAACAGTTAAAACGCGTTTGCGAACGGCATTGGATGAACTTCAAGCCACTGTCGACGAAAATCGTTTCGAACAAGAATTGATTTTCTACCTCGAAAAGTATGACATCACCGAAGAAAAAGTGCGCTTGGAAAATCACTTGAATTATTTCATTGAAACTCTGGCCGGAACCGAAGCCAATGGTAGAAAATTAGGCTTCATTACGCAAGAAATGGGAAGAGAAATCAACACCATGGGTTCAAAATCCAATCATGCTGAGATGCAAAAATTGGTCGTGATGATGAAAGACGAATTGGAAAAAATTAAGGAACAAGTTTTGAATGTATTATAAAAAGCTATAAGCTATAAGCTTACAGCTAACCGCTATCAACAATGAACAAAGGAAAATTATTAGTCTTTTCAGCGCCGTCGGGTTCCGGAAAAACAACTATTGTACGCTATTTACTGGAACAACCCGATTTGAATTTGGAGTTCTCGGTTTCGGCAGCTACTCGAGCACCTCGTGGCCAAGAACAACACGGAAAAGACTACTATTTTATGTCGATTGCCGATTTCAAAAAACACATCAAAGCCGAGGATTTTGTGGAATGGGAAGAAGTGTACCGCGATAATTTCTATGGTACCTTGAAAAGCGAAGTTGAACGCATTTGGGCCAAAGGCAAAAACGTAATCTTCGACATTGATGTGGCTGGTGGATTGCGCATTAAAAAAAAATTTCCTGAACAAACATTATCCGTTTTTATTAAACCTCCAAGTGTAGATGAACTCAAACGTCGACTCAAACAACGTTCGACCGAAAGCGACGAAAAAATCAATATGCGTATCGCCAAAGCTCATGTGGAGTTAGCTACAGCACCACAATTTGACAAAGTCATCAAAAATTACGATTTGGATGTAGCCAAAGCCGAAGCGTATGCGTTGGTTAAGGAATTTGTTTCAAAAGAGTAAATAGTGAAAAGTGAATAGCAAAAATGGGAGCCATAAACTCATATAAAGATTTAATAATTTGGCAAAAAGGAATTGTTTTAGTCGTAAGAGTATATAGATTAGTTAAAACCTTTCCTCAAGAAGAATTGTATGCCTTAACAAGTCAAATAAAAAGAGCCGCAGTTTCTATTCCTTCAAATATTAGTGAAGGCTATGGCAGAAATACAGATAAATCGTTCAGCCACTTTTTAGATATTTCAAGAGGATCATTAAACGAATTGGAAACTCAGCTTATTATTGCTAAAGAATTAGAATTCATTACCGATTTTGATTTGTACAACGAAATTTTAGCATTAATAACCGAAGAATCTAAAATGATTAACTCATTTTCTAAAACACTCAAAAACTAAAGATAAAGGGTAAAACTAATCACTAATTACTTTTCACTAATCACTTCAATTGATGAAAATCGGACTTTATTTCGGAACCTTCAACCCCATTCACGTTGGGCATTTGATTATTGCCAATCACATGGCGGAACATTCTGATTTGGATCAAATTTGGATGGTAGTAACGCCACACAATCCACACAAACAAAAAAACACCTTGCTCGATGATTACCAACGTTTGTACATGGTGCAATTGGCAACCGAAGACTACACCAAAATCAAAGCTTCTGACATCGAATTCAAATTACCACAACCCAATTATACGGTGAATACCTTGGCGCATTTGCAAGACAAATATCCGCAACACGAGTTTGCCTTAATCATGGGCGAAGACAACCTCAACTCGCTTCACAAGTGGAAAAACTACGAAGTAATTTTAGAACACCACGCTATTTATGTGTATCCTCGAATGAATTCTGGCGAAATCGATGAGCAATTCGTTAATCACCCAAAAATTCATCGTGTTGGCGCACCTGTAATCGAACTTTCCTCCACCTTTATTCGCGACAGCATCAAAAACAAAAAGAATGTCGCACCGATGTTACCCGAAAAAGTCTGGAAATACGTGGATCATAATAATTTTTATAAGAAATAAAAAAAACCGAATCCTTGTTTTGAATTCGGTTAATGATTTTATAAAACTCTACTTCTAATCTCTGCTAAAGAATGATCGACTAAAAGTTGTCCATCTCTAAAGACTTCTTTTAATTCGCCTTGTTTTTCTTCATCCCAAGACACTTCATCGACCAATTTATACACGCCATTTTCCATTTCGATTTTGAGTAATCCTTTGGCTGATTTTTTGGTTCCGTCATCGGTAATTGGATCTTTAAAAATCGCTCTTCCTTG
>CAZAJH010000032.1:6702-11788 GCA_964485385.1 uncultured Flavobacterium sp. | reverse complement strand
ATTGTAAAAATTTACTTTTGCCAACAAACAACAACACGATGACTATTTTACTACTTGGATCAGGAGGAAGAGAACATGCTTTAGCATGGAAAATGCTTCAAAGCCCCAAATGCTCAACCCTTTTTGTGGCTCCCGGAAATGCAGGAACAGCCAACATTGCTCAAAACGTATCAATTGCCCCAACTGATTTTCATTCGGTGAAAAACTTTTGCCTCGAAAATCAGGTTAATATGGTTGTAGTGGGACCAGAAGATCCTTTGGTGGCCGGTATTTATGATTTTTTTCAAAACGACGAACAGCTATCTTCAATTCCAGTAATTGGTCCTTCAAAAACGGGTGCACAATTGGAAGGAAGTAAAGAGTTTGCTAAACAGTTTTTGGTGCGAAACAACATCCCAACAGCAGCTTACGACAGTTTTACCGCCGAAACAGTTGATAAAGGAATCGCGTTTTTAGCCACATTACAACCACCTTATGTTCTGAAAGCAGATGGTTTAGCGGCGGGCAAAGGGGTTTTGATTATCAATAACCTCAAAGAAGCGCAAGACGAGTTATGCAATATGTTGGTTCATGCTAAGTTTGGTCAAGCGAGTACCAAAGTTGTGATTGAAGAATTTTTGGATGGTATAGAATTGAGCTGTTTTGTTTTAACAGATGGGAAAAATTATAAAATTTTACCTACTGCCAAAGATTATAAACGAATAGGTGAGGGCGATACAGGGTTGAATACGGGCGGAATGGGAGCAGTTTCTCCAGTTCCTTTTGCCGACGCTGTTTTGATGCAAAAGATAGAAGAACGAATTGTAAAGCCAACAATCATGGGTCTTCAAAAAGAAGGAATAGCCTACAAAGGATTTGTTTTTATAGGGTTGATTAATGTGAAAGGCGAACCTATGGTTATCGAATATAATGTACGAATGGGTGATCCAGAAACCGAAGTGGTGATGCCTCGAATCGAATCGGATTTGATTGACCTTTTTGAAGCGGTAGCCAACCAAAAGTTGGATGAGGTAGAACTCAAAATTGACTCAAGAAGCGCCACTACTATAATGGTTGTTTCGGGAGGATATCCAGAAGACTACGAAAAAGGATATCCAATTACAGGACTTGAAAACATAACGGATTCGATTGTTTTTCACGCAGGAACCATTTTGAAAGAGGATAAAGTGCTTACTAGCGGGGGTCGCGTTTTGGCTGTAACCTCATACGGCGATCATTTTCAAGAAGCCATAAAAAAATCTTACCAAAATATAGAAAAGCTACATTTTGATAAGATGTATTATAGAAAAGACATTGGTCTTGATTTACTTTAAGAAAGAATGTGCCGTAGTATCTTGGTTTTCTTCGTTATTTTGTTGGTGAATCGTTAATTGCTTACACCAATAAACAATGTAATACCCGCAAATGATCATTAAAATCCAATTGATGATGTTGGCTCCCGTCCAAGAAGACAATTCCCAAGAACGTAACCAATCAAAAGGTTTGAATAAAAAATCTACAAAAAGAGACTGTATTGCTTCAAAAAATGCTTTCATCTTTAAAATAGGTGTTATATTTACAGTCACAAAAGTATAAAATATCCGAATGATTACAAGCATTTTTAAAAAATCTTCGCCAATTAATTACACGATTGTTGTTTTACTGCTGCTAAGTGTATTTGTGATTTGTCAATTGAGGTCAGGAAATACTGTAGATTTATCGATTGACTTGTTGGTTCGCGTGGGTGTTTTTGTTGCTCTTTTCGGGTCTTTATTTTTGACAAATTTCATCGCCAGAAAAAACGGATTGACCAAAAATAGTAGTTTTACAATCCTTTTTTTTGTGCTTTTTTTGATGTTCTTCCCCTCAGTGTTGACCAACGCAAAGCTTGTATTTTCTAATTTTTTTATTCTTTTGGCCTTGCGAAGATTGATTTCGCTTCAAACATTAAAAGCACCAAAAGAAAAAATATTTGATGCCTCGATGTGGATTTTTGTGGCTAGTTTACTTCATTTTTGGGCGATATTGTTTATAATATTGGTCTATATATCCATTTTTTTTCACGTTTCTCGTGATTACAGAAATTGGTTGATTCCGTTTGTATCCTTGTTTACCACTGTGGTCATTTATTTGTTTTTTTCGCTAATTTTTAACCACCCTATCAACCAAAATTTAGTCAACATTGGTCTTTTTGATTTTCGAATGGACTATTTCAAAAACAGTTATGAAAACCTAGCTATTTCGATGTTTGCTGTTGTATCGGTTTTCTTTTTGTTTTCAAAAATAATTGCACTAACCAACCGTCCTTTGGTGTTGCAAGCATCCTACAAGAAAATTATTTTCAGTTTTATTATTGGGGTCATTATTTTTCTGATTTCTCCAGCCAAAAACAGCGATATATTACTCTATTCTTTTTTTCCTCTTGCCGTTATGGGAACCAACAATATCGAGTATTCAAAAAGCAAAATTAATCCCGAATTGGCGCTCGGATTAACAATTATTTTGGCCTTTTGTAGTTTCTTTTTGCAATTATAATTTGCTCCCGTAAGCCAAATCACCAGCGTCGCCTAAACCTGGTACAATGTAGTTTTTTTCGTTGAGGTAATCATCCACAGCAGCCACCCACAAATGACAAGTATCGGGTACGTTTTTTTGCAAATAATCAATTCCTTCTGGTGCCGCAATGACCACAGCAATATGAATTTCCTTTGGTTTTTGTTCCAAATGCAATTTGTGCAACACGGCAACAATAGATTGTCCTGTAGCCAACATCGGGTCAATCAAAATGAGGTTTTTATTTTCAAAAGATGGAGCCGCTTGGTATTCGACTAAAATTTCAAAAGAATCATCATGGGTAGGATGGTGACGATAGGCCGAAACAAATCCGTTTTCAGCAGTATCAAAAATGCTCATAAAACCAGTATGTAAAGCCAAACCAGCTCGGAGTATCGAACACAAAACGATAGGATCTGCTAAAGCTGTCGTTTGTTTGACTCCCAAAGGTGTGGGTATGGAAACTGGGGTATAGGCTAATGTTTTACTCAACTCATAGGCCATAACTTCTCCTATTCGCTCCATGTTTTTTCGAAAACGCAGGCTGTCTTTTTGAATCGAAACATCACGAATTTGAGCCAAAAAGTGATTCAAAACACTGTTGTTTTCAGATAGGTTGTGAATAATCATTAGAATAAAAATTAAAGTAGGAACGTAAAAGTATAAAAACTATCTTTGCAAAAAAATTTTACCTCTTATGTTTTCAAAATTTGCTTACTCAATATTCGAACAAAGTATTAAGGATTACCATGTTCATGACAATGTAGATCAACCAATTAACAACCCGTATTCTAAAGATCAAATAGAGCATTTGTTGTATTTTAAAAATTGGATTGATACAGTGCAATGGCATTTTGAAGACATCATTCGCGATCCCAATATTGATCCTGCAGCTGCGTTGATTTTGAAAAGAAGAATCGATGCGTCAAACCAAGAACGCACCGATATGGTGGAATATATCGACAGCTATTTCCTTCAAAAATACAGCACGGTTCAAGTAAAACCTTCAGCTAAAATCAACTCAGAGAGTCCAGCTTGGGCTATTGATCGGTTGTCTATTTTGGCTTTGAAAATTTACCACATGAACGAAGAAGCGACTCGACCAGATGCTTCGCAAGAACACCGCGATAAGTGCCAAGCCAAATTGAATGTCCTTTTAGAACAACGTACCGATTTGTCTACTGCTATCGATGATTTGTTGACCGATATTGAAAACGGTGATAAATTCATGAAAGTGTACAAACAAATGAAAATGTACAACGACGACGATTTGAATCCGGTTTTGTACCAAAACAAAAAATAATTTCAGACAAACTTTGTCGCATCAGTTACAACATATAGCCGTCATTCGACTGTCTGCCATGGGCGACGTCGCCATGACGGTTCCTGTTTTAGTGGCCTTGGTTCGTCAACATCCAGAAGTGAAAATTACCGTGGTTTCACGCCCTTTTTTTAAACCCCTTTTTGAAAGTATTCCCAACCTACATTTCTTTTCGGTTCACACCCACCACCAACACAAAGGTGTTTTGGGATTGTTTCGGTTGTACCGCGATTTAAAGCAACTCAATATAGATGCAGTAGCCGATTTTCACAACGTTTTACGTTCAAAAGTGATTCGGAATTTATTCGCCTTGAGCGGTAAAAAAGTGGCCTTTACCAACAAAGGAAGAGCCGAGAAAAAAGCACTCACCCGATCAAAAGACAAGGTTTTTCAACCCGTAAAATCCATGATTAATCGCCACTTGGAAACCCTTGAACAATTGGGATTCCCTATCGATTTTGAACAACCTTATTTTTTAGAACAACTGCCCATTCCATTAAAAGCACAACAAGTTTTGGGTCAAAAAAACCAAAAATGGTTGGGAATTGCGCCTTTTGCTCATTACCAAAGTAAAACGTATCCGTTGGATTTAATGAAAAAAGTAGTACACGAATTAGCGCAAAAAGAGTCCCTGCAAATCGTGCTTTTGGGTGGCGGAAAAGAGGAAGTTCAAATTCTGGACAACATCGCCAAAGAATACAAAAACTGCTATAATTTTGCCGGAATAATGTCGTTTGAGCACGAATTACAGCTGATTTCTAACCTTGATGTTATGCTTTCTATGGACAGCGGCAACGCCCACTTAGCGGCTCTTTTTGGCGTACCCACCGTCACACTTTGGGGTGCCACGCATCCATATACTGGTTTTGCACCGTACCATCAACCTTTTGAGAATTGTTTGGTTTCAGATAGGGAACAATATCCGTTGTTACCTACTTCTATTTACGGCAACAAAAACGTGCCAGGTTATGACGATGCAATGCGAACCATTTCACCCCAAAAAGTGATTGATAAAGTAAACGACTTACTGTTTCACAAATAAATCCGTTCGTCGCGGCAACGCTCCACGATGTAGTTTTTCAAGTTGGCAATTGTGGCTTGGTAATTGGGCGCTTCAAAGCCAAATCGTTCGTGTTCCATTTGTTCTTTTTCAATGGCGTTGCATCCTTTTACCACTTCCTTCAACATGTCTAACATAATCAGTTGCTTGTTGTTGTCTTTTTCAAATTTGAA
>CAZAJH010000032.1:0-6692 GCA_964485385.1 uncultured Flavobacterium sp. | reverse complement strand
CTAAGCTTTCGCAATAAGCCAAAAGCTCTTGCACTTCGGGTTCGTCCAATAAATCTGGCGCGTTTTTAAAAATATCGAACTTATTCTTCATAACTTAAACTTGAAAACGAAAACAAATCAACTACACATCATCAAAATCAACAAAAATTTCACTCGAAGTGGGATGCGCTTGGCAAGTTAAAATCAATCCATCAGCGATTTCTTTGTCGGTTAAAATCGAATTTTTCTTCATTTCGGCGGTTCCTTTGGAGATGCGCGCCAAACAACTGCTGCAAATTCCACCCTGACAAGAATAAGGCGCGTCTAGACCTTGTTTTAAAGCAGCTTCCAACAAAGTTTGCTTCTGACTCATTTCAAATGTTGTCTCTTCATCGTCGACCAAAACCGTAATTTTTGTATGGCCATTTCCACTGGTAGCCAACGAATTTTCTTCGGCAGAAGAGGTTGAAAACAACTCAAATTTAATGTTTTTATCGGCTACATGGTGTTCTTTTAATAAGGCGCTTACTAGGTTTATCATGGCCTCGGGACCACACAAATAATATTTATCGAATTCTTTTTCTTTGTGTTTGTTGTGCCATATAAAATTAGTATTGGCTTTGTCTATTCGACCAAAAAGAGCATCCTCTACCTTGGCTTGGCTGAACACATAATGCACAAAAAAACGGCCAACATATTTCAGTTGCAATTGATGTATTTGATCATAAAATAGGGTTTCTTGTGGCGATTTATTTCCGTAAACCAACACAAAAGTACTGTTTGGTTCGCTCTCCAAAACCGATTGTAAAATTGACATAATGGGTGTGATACCGCTACCAGCAGCAAAACCCATGTAGTTTTTTTGTCGTTCGGTGTTGGGTTCAAACGTAAATTTCCCCTCGGGGACACCTACATCAAGCAAATCGCCAGGTTTCAAGTTTTGGTTGGCAAAGGTAGAGAAATAACCATTTTTAACTGATTTTATCGCAATTCGTAACTCGCCACTGTTGGGAGACGAACAAATAGAATAGGCTCTACGAATTTCTTTTCCGTCCAAAGTCAGTTTCAGATTCACATACTGACCCGCAACAAATTGATAAGCTGATTTTAACTCGTTGGGTACGTTGAAGGCAACCGAAATAGCATTCGGAGTTTCTTTGACTACTTCTTTGACCTGTAATTTATAAAATGATGACATGCGATTGATTTTTTCACAAAGGTAAGAAATAGCACCAATTTAATTTGTAATAAAACTTTGAAAAACCTGTAACATTTTTTACCTTATGCCCACTAATTTGTCTATTAAATCATCCTAACCATGTTCAAACATTTTATTCGGCTCGAATGGAAATCTTTTTTTCGCTCAGCATCATTAGGTACTAGTATTCTAATGAAAGTTTTGATGGGCTTTTTTGCCCTCTACATGATTACTATATTTGTTGTTGCTGGTGTAAGTGTGTTCTTTGTATTGAAAGAAAAACTCCATTTAGAACCACTAGCAACGGTCAATAAGTTTATGATTTACTATTTGGCATTTGATTTATTCATTCGTTATTTTTTACAAAAAATGCCAGTTATGAACATCAAACCATTACTGCATTTGCCCATTCAAAAAAGTACCATCGTACACTTTACTCTAGGAAAAACAGCCTTGTCTTTTTTTAATTGGACGCACGCCTTTTTCTTTGTTCCTTTTACGGTTATTCTGCTTGCAAAAGGCTATGGTGTCAACGCTGTTTTATGGCATATCGGAATTGCCGCCTTGATTTATGCCAATAATTTTTTAAACATTCTGATCAATAACAAAGACAGTATTTTTTACAGTGTTGCTGCCCTTTTTGTCGGTTTAGGATTGGTTCAATATTACCAACTTTTTGATATCACAGCTTTTACAGGTCCTTTTTTCCAAAGCTTGTATACCAACCCAATATTGTTTTTGGTACCACTAATTGCCGTATTTGGCTTGTATTATTTTGCATTCAATTACTTTAAAAAACGATTGAACCTCGATGAAGGTTTTGCCAAAAAAATAGATTTAGCCCAAACCGAAAACTACAATTGGTTGAATCAATTTGGTACATTGGGTACCTTTTTAAAAAACGACATCCGATTACTACGACGCAACAAACGTTCCCGAACTACCTTGATTATGAGCGTGGTGTTCGTTTTTTACGGCTTGTTGTTTTATACCCAATCCATTGAAGCCTACGATAATCCGGCCATGAAAGTATTTGCTGGAATATTTGTTTCGGGTGGATTTCTATTCACCTTTGGACAGTTTGTTCCCAGTTGGGACAGCGCCTACTACCAACTCATGATGAGCCAAAACATTCCCTACAAAGAATACATCAAATCCAAGTGGTGGCTAATGGTTATCGGAACAGTCATCTCAACCATTTTGGCTTCTTTTTACCTTGTTTTTGGACTTCACACGTACTTAATTGTTGTGGTTGCTGCCATTTTTAATATTGGTGTCAACTCTCATTTGGTGATGTTAGGCGGAGCTTTTGTTAAAACACCAATCGATTTAACCACTTCTAAACAAGCTTTTGGCGATAAGCAAGCGTTTAATCTCAAAACCATGCTCATTGCGATACCCAAAATGCTGTTACCAATGGTTTTGTATGCCGTGGGTTATTATGCTTTTTCACCCAATATCGGATTGCTTTTTGTTGCATTGGCGGGAGTTGTGGGTTTTGCCTTTAGGGATTTTGTTTTCAATAAAATCGAAAAAATATACAAATCGGAGAAATACGCTACTATAGCGGCTTACAAACAAAAAAGTTAAACTAACGAATCACTAATTACTAAACACAAGTATAATGATACAAGCAAATAACCTTAGTAAAACCTACAATAATGGGGTGCGTGTGCTAAACATTGCTCACCTCGAAATTCCCAAAGGCCAAAGTTTCGGATTGGTTGGCAACAATGGCGCTGG
Source organism: uncultured Flavobacterium sp. (assembly GCA_964485385.1). Taxonomy (GTDB): domain Bacteria; phylum Bacteroidota; class Bacteroidia; order Flavobacteriales; family Flavobacteriaceae; genus Flavobacterium. The sequence continues at coordinate 3,772 of CAZAJH010000032.1, read as the reverse complement.
TAAAACCACTTTTTTCAGTTTACTTCTTGACCTAATTGAGCCTACAACAGGAAGCATCCAAAACAACGGAATACAAGTCAATACCAGTGAAGCGTGGAAGCCGTTTACCGCAGCATTCATCGACGAAAGCTTCCTAATTGGTTATTTGACCGCCGAAGAATACTTCTATTTTATTGGCGATTTACGCGGGCAAAACCAAGCCGATGTTGATGCATTACTCCAAAAACACGAAGAATTTTTTAATGGCGAAATCTTGAATAGCAAAAAATACTTGCGCGATTTGTCCAAAGGAAATATGAAAAAAGTAGGCATCATTGCAGCACTAATTGGCAATCCAGAAGTGGTGATTCTCGACGAACCTTTTGCCAATTTAGATCCTACGACCGTCAATCGCCTAAAAAAAATCATCAAAGAAATTGCCGATGATCCCAACCGAACCGTCCTGGTTTCATCACACGATTTGGTTCACACTGTTGAGGTTTGCAACCGAATTGTAGCCTTGCATTTGGGCGAAATTGTCAAAGACATTCAAACTTCTCCCGAAACACTCAAAGAGTTAGAAGCTTTCTTTGCCGTGTAATATAATTTGGGCGTGCCTCCGATGGGTAAAAACTACGTTGGATCAACTTGTTTTTATCCCTCGGAGTCGTGCTGTCCGTTTCAAGTCCTCGCTCGTGCCTCGCTGTGGGCTTTCCACTTCCATCACTCACGCAAAAAAACCACATTTTTTTTCGCTATATCAAAAAGAAACGTATTTTTACCAGTTAGTTATACTAAAATTAACTTTTGAGAGTTAATACAAAAAACGTTTTTTATTTTGAAAACCATTACATTCAGACATTTACTAGTTGGTTTGCTAATCCTATTTTTGGTGGCTTGCTCAACCAAAAGAAATAACTTTTTAAGCCGAAATATGCATGCATTGAGTACAAGAGATAACATCTTGTACAATGGAGGAATCGCTCTTGACAAAGGAGTAGTTAATCTTAAAACAACATACGGTGACAATTTTTGGGAAATTCTTCCTGTAGAGCGCATGCAACTAAAAACAGAAGGTACGCTTCCGGGCCAAACCACAACCAATCCGGATTTTGAGAGAGCAGAGACCAAGGCAGTAAAAGCAATTCAAAAACATTCCATGAACATCGACGGCTCTGAAAAAAATCCGCAAATGGATGAAGCCCACTTGATGTTGGGAAAAGCACGTTACTACGAAAACCGATTCATTCCCGCTCTCGAAGCTTTTAATTATGTACTTTACAAATACCCGAGTAGCGACAAAATTTACGAAGTTAAAATATGGCGCGAACGCACCAACATGCGATTGGAAAATGACGAGCAAGCCATTGCCAATCTCAGAAAACTACTCAAAGAAATTAAGTTCAAAGACCAGATTTTTGCCGATGCCAACGCAACATTAGCGCAAGCGTTTTTAAACATCGAAGAAAAAGATAGTGCTATTGCCAAACTTAAAATTGCAACCGAATTCACCAAAAACAAGGAGGAAGTAGCACGCTATAAGTTTATCTTGGGACAATTGTATGAGCAACGCGGCGAAAAAGACAGTGCTTTTGCAGCTTTTCAAGAGGTAATTGACATGAAAAGAAAATCGCCCCGACAATACGTGATTCATGCACACGCTCATCAAGCAGCCCAGTTTGATTTTGAAAAAGGCGACACCTTGGCTTTCTTGGAAAAATACAAAGACCTATTAAAAGACCGCGAAAACAGACCGTTTCTAGATGTATTGAATCATCAAATGGCGTTATTTTATGATAAGTCAAACAAGCTCGACGTTGCTAAAAAATACTACAATCAATCATTAAATTCGAAGCCCAAAGACCAATATTTAATTGCATCCAACTACCGAAATTTGGCAGATATTTATTTCAAAAAAGCCAAATATGTTACTGCCGGAAAATACTATGACAGTACGTTGGCTGTATTAGAACCCCGTTCGAGAGAGCACAAACTCATCAGCAAAAAAAGAGACAATTTAGAAGATGTCATCAAATACGAAGGCATAGCACAACGCAATGACAGTATTCTTAAACTATCTAGGATGTCTTCTTCGGAAAGAGAGTCTTACTACGCAGCATACATCGCCAAACTCAAAGAGGCTGAACAAAAAGCCAAAGAGGAATTACAAGCCAAAATGGATATTGAAGAACAAAAAAATGCCGAGGCGGAAGCTTTTGGGAAAACAGAAAAAGTGGGCGAAAAAATTGGTCCAAAAGCCAATGCGACTTCGGATTTTTATTTTTACAATCCAACTATGGTGGCATACGGAAGAACTGAGTTTCAGAAAAAGTGGGGTAAACGAACGCGAACGGCTAATTGGCGTTTGTCTAGCTTACAAAAATCTAAAGAACTCGACAAAGATGACGATGAAGACAAGGATAAAGACGATTCGAAAGACCAAACAGCCAATGAAGATCCCCGCTTTTCAACCGACTTTTATACCAAACAATTACCGAGCAATAACAAGGATTTAGACAGTATAGCCAAAGAGCGCAATTTTGCGTATTACCAACTTGGAGTTATCTATAAAGAAAAGTTCAAAGAATACAAATTAGCCGCCACTAAACTAGAATCCTTACTTCAAAACAACCCAGAAGAACGTCTGGTTTTGCCTGCGATGTACAATTTGTACAAAATTTATGAAATTATAGATCCCGCCAATGCCGCTTTGATGAAAGCAAGAATCATTTCTGAGCATCCAAGTTCGCGTTATGCCCAGATATTGAGTGATAATGAAGTGAGTTTGGAATTGGGAACTCCTGAGGTGGTTTTTTCCAAATTGTACAAAGAGTATGAAGCAGGCTTGTACAGAGAAACCCTTATCAAAACAGATATGGCGGTCGCTGAATTTGCAGGCGAGGAATTACTTCCCAAGTTCGAATTGCTCAAAGCCAATTTGATTGGAAAATTACACGGATTAGCGGAGTACAAAAAAGCGCTAAACTTTGTTGCTTTGACCTACCCAAACAACGAAGTGGGTAAAGAAACGGAGAAATTTATTTCGACAAAAATACCCATATTGGAGTCACTTTATTTCAATGGCGAATTACCATCGAGTTGGAAAATTATTTACCAACCTAAAAGTTTAGAGGAAAAAGACAACAAAGTATTGCTCGACAAACTAAACAAATTAGCCAAAGAGAGAACCATTGAAACACTAACGGTATCTACCGATGTATATACTTTAGATCGCAATTTGATTGTCATTCACGGTATTAAATCTGAAGAAAATGCCAAAGGCTTAGCTCAAATTTTAAAAGAATTCAAAGACTATAAAATTGCCGATCCCTCGGTAGTGATTTCTAGTGAAAATTACAAAGTAGTGCAAGTGTACAAAAATCTAGAAGAATACATTTCGGGCAAAGGACCCAATTTTGAACCCAAAGCCAAACCCGTAATTCAGCTACCCAAAGAAGAGATCAAAAAGGAGCGACCAAAAGCAATTAGAGAACAAAAAGACGAACCGGCTCGCGAACCCAAATCTGATGATGTCAAGGGAGATATAAAACCATCTCAAAGCAATCCTAAAGGAGGAAAAGGCGAGGAAAACAACTCACTTCCTTCGCAGCCACAGTTCAATATCATGCCTCCATCATCAGATAATCCGCCAAAATCTAGAGGATAATGTTTCAAAAAAGTCAAAAATCGTATACCGATTTATTAGGTAAAACCAATCGAATTGTTGAAGGAACTTCCATCAATGGGAATATTATTTCACCTGCTGATTTCCGTTTAGACGGCCATTTAATAG
>CAZAJH010000031.1:0-11967 GCA_964485385.1 uncultured Flavobacterium sp. | reverse complement strand
GTGACTTAAAAAATCTAAAAGATATTACCGAATACAATTGCACATTCGATTACAAAGACATGGAAGTCAATGGATTTGAGTCGGAGGAAGCTTTTTTAAAAGATAAAATTGAAAAAAGAAAAAAATACGATGGTGGAAAAGATTTAAAAGGAAAAGCCGCTGCTTTTGAAAGAGATTGGTTTGAAGATCGTAAAAACAAATATGAACCCGGTTTTATCACCTATTTTAATGAACAACTAGAAGATAAAAATATCCTAGCTAGAACTAATCCTGAAGCCAAATATACACTCAACGTAAAAACAACTTGGATTTATCCTGGCTATGAATTGGCCAATGTTGAACCTGCCAAAATTAGCGCAACCATAACTATTTATGAAACCGCTAATCCATCAAATGTTTTACTCGTAATTGCTTTTGACAAATCAATTGGGATTGTAAAAGATTATCGTGGACAAGGTGATCGAATCAAAGGCGCCTACGAAAAATTAGCCAAAAATTTAACTATACAAATGAAGCGTTTTTTATAATTTTTGATGTGATTAATAGTTTTTAATCAATTCCTTAATTAATAAACGTACATTTGGTTCTGCCTTTTGAGCTGCTTTCAACACTTCGGCGTGATTAACTTCTTCGATATTTTCTTCATCTCCCATATCGGTAATTACCGACAAACCAAAGACTTCCATTTCCATATGACGCGCAACTATCACTTCGGGCACGGTTGACATACCGACGCAATCAGCACCTAGAATTTTAACCATACGGTATTCGGCTAAAGTCTCAAAAGTAGGACCTTGCAATCCAAGGTAAACTCCATCGTGAACCGTTATCTTGTTTTCAACTGCTATTGCTTTGGCTTTGGCAATCATCAATCGGCTGTAGGGTTCACTCATATTAACAAAACGAGGTCCAAATCGCTCGTCGTTTTTTCCTCGCAACGGATGTTCGGGCATCATATTGATGTGATCTTGTATCAAAACAATCGATCCTACTTCATAATTTGAGTTCACGCCACCCGAAGCATTTGAAACCACTAGCTTAGCAACGCCAAGGTATTTCATCACCCGAACTGGAAAAGTAACTTGCTTCATATCGTAACCCTCATAAAAATGAAAACGGCCTTGCATGGCAACTACTTTTTTATCTCCGATTGTACCAAAAACCAAAGCGCCTTTATGTCCTTGCACTGTAGATACTGGAAAATTGGGGATTTCAGCATAAGGTAACGTAAATTCAATTTGGATATCAGCTGTAAAACTACCCAATCCTGAACCCAAAATTATACCGTATTCGGGCGTATAATTTGTTTTTGCCTTGATGTAATCAACCGTTTCTTGTACTTGTTCCCACATAATCTAAAATTGTTTTATCAAATTCACCACTTCCTGTTACGAAACTACTTTTTATCGGCAAATACAGTATCTTGCTCTTCAATCGTTTGCTGTTTAAACGAACATAGTCTTTTTCGGTGGTGATAATCAGTTTATTGTTGGCTTTGCTTTCTATTAATTTATAGTCCTCTTCTGAAAAATGATGGTGATCGGGAAAGGTCAAACAATCGTCTTTTTTACCCTGTAGATAGTCAAAAAAAGGAGCTGGTTTTGCGATTCCAGCCACCAATATTTTTTCTACATTTCTGATTTCATCCACGTCGTAACTTTCACTTTCACCATATACTTTTGAATCATAGTCAATAAAAGTGAAGAAAACAGGAACCTGAAGTCCTATCCTTTTTTTTATATTTTCTTGTGCAAGTTCGGAAATAGTGCGCGGACATTTGGTGATAATTATCATATTAGCTCTGCGTGCACCAGATCGACTCTCTCTGAGGTTTCCAGTAGGCAACATCCAATCGTTGTAAAACAAATCGTCATACGAAGACAACATGATATAAAATCCTGCCTGTACTTTGCGGTGTTGAAAGGCATCGTCTAACAAAATTACATCTGGTTGGTTGGGAAGTTGCAATAACCGCTCAATACCGTTTTTTCTTTGGGCATCAACTGCGACTAAAACGTTAGGAAACTTTTGGTGCATCTGAAAAGGTTCATCACCCAATGTTGCCGCAGTAGAATTGGCATCTGCCAAAATAAAACCCTCTGACTTCCGTTTGTAACCCCTACTCAAAGTAGCCACTTTGTACTGGTTTGAAAGCAATCGGATTAAATACTCAATTTGTGGTGTTTTGCCCGTTCCTCCTACACTCAAATTACCAACTGCAATCACAGGAATATCAAAGGAGTGAGATGTTAGGAATGCTTTATCGTAAAGAAAATTTCTTACACCTGTTATCCAACCATAAATAACAGCAAAAGGGAAAAGTAAATAGCGTAATAAAACCATTGTACGAAAGTAATTATTTAGCTCCTAAAAGACGAATATTTCGAATAATTTCTGCTTCAAAACAATTTATCAATTATATTTGGTGTTGTTTTTGAGGTGAATTATTTTGTAAAAAAGTATCCAGATGAAATTGAAGTTTGTTCTTGTAATTGCACTATCGCTGTTGACCCAACTTGCTTTTTCTCAAGAAGAGAGTAATACAGCCATTTTAAAAATACTACTGACAAAATACTATGCTAATGAAAAAGTAATTGTCAAAGACCGATTACAATTATTGAGTTTTTATTGTAAAAAAGCACCAAATAATGAAGAGACCTTGGAAGTAATCAGCAAAAGTAAATTACTCAAAGACAACGCCAAAGAAATCAAAAGTCAAATTAACGTTAGTCTCGACGAAGACTGGTCGAAAGAGTTCAACGCTTTGTTTGCCAAAGAACATCAGTACTTAAAAAGTAAAGTAAATAAATGCTTGAGTTTAGAGGAATTTCAAGTAGTTTCCAAACGATTTAATGACAACAACCAGCGCTTAATGATAGTGAATAAGCCGATGTATTTTGGACAAAAATACTGCTTGGTCAAAGTCGCTTTTTACCGCAACATTGAGCACAACAGTGGTCGGTTTTTTCTCTTTGAAAATGTAAATGGTGTTTGGAGTATTAAGGAAACCTTAAACGAATGGGAAACTTGATTAGTTGTCAATTGCAGTGATCCGTTTATTTGCTAGAAAATATAACTATGAAAATTAAAGAATTATTTCCAATACTCGAAGAAATGGCGCCATTGGCGTATGCCGAAGATTTTGATAATGTGGGGTTGCTAGTCGGAAACGCAGAAAATGAACTGAGCGGTATTTTGGTTTGCCACGATGCACTAGAAAGTGTAGTAGATGAAGCTATAAACAAAGGCTGTAATTTGGTTTTGTGCTTTCATCCAATTATTTTTTCAGGATTAAAAAAAATCACGGGTAAAAATTATGTAGAACGTTCGGTCATCAAAGCCATTCAAAATAATATTGCTATTTACGCTGTACACACCGCTTTAGACAATCATAAAAATGGTGTCAATAAAATATTTTGTGATGCATTAGGGTTAAAAAATACCCGAATATTAGTCCCAAAGCCAAACTTCATTCAAAAATTGGTTACTTATACTGTTCCTGAAAATGTAGAGCAAGTTAGAAATGCCTTATTCGATGCTGGAGCAGGAAAAATTGGCAACTACGAAGACTGTAGTTTTAACTCACAAGGTATTGGAACCTATATGGGTAATGAAAATAGCAATCCAGAAATCGGCCAACGGTTTGAATTTGTAGAAGCACAAGAAGTAAAAATTGAAGTTACCTTCGAAAAACATTTGCAATCCAAAATACTTAAAGCTCTATTTTCCAACCATATATATGAAGAAGTAGCATACGAAATCTATGACTTGAAAAATGTGCATCAACACATTGGATTGGGAATGATTGGAGAACTCGAAATTCCGATTGAAGAAACCGAATTTTTACAGCAAGTAAAACAAAAAATGCAGTGTGGCAGTATCAGACACAGTAACCTACTAGGAAAAAAAGTATCTAAAGTAGCTGTTTTGGGCGGCTCTGGGAGTTTCGCAATCCAGAATGCTATACAAGCTGGTGCTGGTGTTTTTTTAACTGCCGATTTGAAATACCACAACTTCTACGAAGCCGAAAACCGTATTGTTTTGGCAGATATTGGCCACTTTGAGAGTGAAAGATTTACAAAAAATTACATTGTTGATTTTCTTAAAGAAAAAATTACTAATTTTGCATCCGTTTCGCTGGAATGCGATATCATTTTATCAGAAGAAAATACAAACCCAGTTAAGTACTTATAAAATATGGCTACTACAAAAGAATTGAGCGTTGAAGATAAATTAAGAGCGCTGTATGATTTACAATTAATTGATACTCGTATTGACGAAATCAGAAACGTTAGAGGTGAATTGCCTTTGGAAGTAGAAGATTTAGAAGATGAAGTAGCAGGTTTAACTACTCGTTTGGAAAAACTTCAACAAGATTTGGTGACTATTGAAGACAACATCAAAGCCAAAAAAAATGCGGTAGAAGATCACCAATCAGCCATCAAAAAATATACAGAGCAACAAAAAGAAGTACGCAACAACCGCGAGTTCAATTCGTTGACTAAAGAAATTGAATTCCAAGAGTTAGAAATACAATTGGCTGAAAAGCAAATCAAAGAAATGAAAGCTTCTATTGAGCACAAAAAAGAGGTAATTGCCAGCTCAAAAGAGAAATTAGAAGAAAAAACCAGCCACTTGAAACATAAAAAATCGGAATTGAACGACATCATGGCGGAAACCCAAAAAGAAGAAAATTTCTTGATGGAAAAATCAGCTGAGTTTGAAGGATTAATCGAGGAGCGCTTATTAGCGGCTTACAAAAGAATTCGTTCAAGTGTTCGCAATGGCTTAGCGGTGGTTTCTATTGAACGTGGGGCTTCTGCTGGTTCGTTTTTTACCATTCCACCTCAGACTCAAGTTGAAATTGCATCGCGCAAAAAAATTATTACTGATGAACATTCAGGAAGAATTTTGGTTGATGCCGCTCTTGCCCAAGAGGAAAGAGAAAAAATGGAACAATTATTTGCTAAAATATAAAAACCTAAATCCCGATAAGAATCGGGATTTTTTTATGAAAAAAAGTATACTCATTTTCTTAGCCAAAAGCGTCGGATTGTATATTAACTTGCTGAGTTATATTCGCCCCAATCAAGCACGCTCTTTGTCTTATGCGTTATTCAGTCAACCACAAAAAGGAAAATTAAATCCGAATCAACTGCCTAAAACTTTATTAAAAGCCCAACAAGAACAATTTCAATACAACCAGCACTTGTTTTATACCCATACTTGGAAAGGCAATGAAGAAATCATTTTGCTGGTTCACGGCTGGGAAAGCAATGCTTCGCGTTGGAAAAAAACCTTGACACACCTCAAAAAAACGGGCAAAACCATCATCGCTATCGACGGACCTGCGCATGGATTAAGTAACGGAAAAGAGTTCAACGTGCCTTTGTATTGTGAATTTATTAATATAGTGGTTCAAAAATACAATCCTACAATTGCAATTGGTCACTCGGTTGGTGGTAATGCACTCGCCTATTTCCAAGCTCAATACAACCATACATTTGAAAAACTAGTACTCATTGGTGCACCTTCTGACTTTAACATCATACTTCGTAATTACGTCAAAATGTTGGGTCTTAATCAAAAAGTACATCAACTACTAGCCGATTACACTGAGGCGCGTTTCCACATCAATATAGCTACTTTCTCGGCTTCCAAATTTTTAGAAAACACCACTATTCCAGGCCTAATCATCCACGACACCCACGACGATGTGGTTCGCATTGATGAAGCTAAAAAAATAGCAGCCTCATGGAAAACTGCCCAATTTATCGAAACACAAGGCTTGGGTCACAGTATGCACGATGCCGAGTTATACAACAAAATTACCGCATTTATTTACAATTAATTTTTGCTGATTTTTTTGGTAACCGATTGGTTTTTAGTTGTTAGTGTAACAAAATAGAATCCAGCTGGCAAATGCGATACATCGATTGTTTTAGCTGCTGATAAAGTACAATTCAGTACTGTTTGACCTAAACCATTAACTACTTCTACCCGAGGATTTGGCTCAAAAAAACTGGGGGTTACAAAAAAAAGTTGATCCGAAACAGGATTAGGATAAACATAAAATTCTGCATCTGAAAACGTAGCTTGACTTAGAGTCAAATCAAGTACAGCTTGCAATGCAGGTTGCATATTTGGAATCGGACCAATGTTACCACTCACAGCAGTACCTTGCGGAATACCTGTACTCTCAAGTACGCCTCTGAGTTGAATTGGCGTAAGGTAATTGCCAGTTAGTGAAAAATAATACGATTGCAAAACAGCGGCACATGAGGCAACGATAGGAACAGCTGCACTTGTTCCAGTAAATGTAATGTAGCTTTGATTAATATCATTACCGATTAAGTTGTAATTAAAACCGGTTAACTTTCCTATAGATAAGACATTCTCTCCCCATGCTTGCAAGTCAACACGAGAACCATAAGTACTGTAGCCCAATCGGTTATGGTTATTATCTGCTGATCCTGCTCCAACAACAATAGCACCACTATCGCCACGAGCCATGTAAGCACTATACAGTGGCCCATCTAAATCAACATTACCATTTCCAGCGGCAGCCACAATGGTAATACCTGAGTCGGTTGCCGCTTTGGTTAAATCCCACACAACTTGATCAAATTCAGCCAAAATATAGTCTGTTGCTGAGGGACCCGGACCATCCGATTGCATCTCGTATAAAATTACATCACCATTGCTTGAATTGGATATCGCTTGCGTGATGGCATTGACACGGTCGTAACCAGTTTGTTGCCATTCCGGAAAAAGAATCATCTCTGATGCGCCATAAGCCAAACCAGAAATCCCATAGGTGCCTTTGTGTGCATATATGATACCAAAAACACCCGTTCCGTGTTCTGTATAATCTAATGAAGCACTTGAAGAAACAGTCATTCCTGTTGCAATGCTGGTAGGAATATCGGACAATTCTTCATGGTTTTTGTTGAATCCATACTCAACATCACGGAGGCGTATACCTTGGCCGTTCAAACCTAAATTCCATGCATATTGCATATTAACCCCTGGATTAGATTGTATGTAGGTTTGATTAATTTCGAAGTTGGGAGTTGTTGGCGGAATATCACTCGGTGGCCTGATTGGATTAAGAGCACTCAAACTGCAATAATCAACTATTGGCAAGAGTTCTAACTCGCTGGCTATTGCAACCAACTTTGCGTTGGACGCATCTTGTACCTCAACTTTAAAAATGCCTCTCAATCGCTTTACTGCATCGGCTGAGCCTGATACTTTTTGAGCACTTAGCTCCAATTCAGTAAGTTTTTCATCTGAAAAAGGCAGCTCCTTTCGTAAACTCAAACTGTACTTATCGGCAATTAATTTGAATGCTGCTGAACGATTTTTCAATTCAGAAGTCCAGTCAGTTGTGCTAAAATTGACATTTAATCCAAAGGAAACATACAAAACATGAGGCGAATCATTTGATGACAAATAAAATTGACCTTTTCTGCTTTGTGCAAATCCTAGACTACCATAAATCAATACCAAATAAACAATGAGCTTTTTCAAAATATTCTGATTTAATTGATTGAAGACCATTCTTCCATGTGCAATTTACAAATTATTTTAATTCAGTAAGAATTGAAAATTGAATGCTGAAAAATTAATAAATAAAATTAACTTTGTTTTATGGAAGAAAACCGTATTCGCATCAACAAATACTTATCGGAAACTGGCTTTTGTTCGCGCAGAGAAGCCGACAAACTTATCGATGAAGGTCGCGTAACCGTAAACGGTAAGGTTCCTGAAATGGGAACCAAAGTTGGTCTTGATGACGAAATTCGAGTGGATGGAAAATGGATTCGAGAGAAAAAGGAAAAACGCATTTACTTGGCTTTTTATAAACCTGTGGGTATTGAATGTACTACCAATCAAAACGTACGCAATAACATTGTAGATTATATCAATTACCCCGAGCGTATTTTTCCGATTGGCCGACTTGACAAAGCCAGTGAGGGTCTGATTTTTATGACCAATGATGGCGATATTGTCAATAAAATTTTACGTGCCAGAAACAACCATGAAAAAGAGTACATTGTTACGGTTAACAAACCCATTACGGATCGATTTATTCAGCGAATGGGAAATGGCATCCCGATTTTAGACACCGTAACTCGTCGATGTCATGTAGAACAAATCAGTAAATACGTTTTCAAAATTATATTGACCCAAGGATTAAATCGTCAAATCCGGAGAATGTGTGAGTATTTAGGCTATGAAGTGACCGCTCTGAAACGCATTCGCATCATCAATATCTCATTGGATGTTGCGGTTGGGCGCTACCGCGAACTATCGGCCACCGAGATCGAACAACTCAATCAATTGATTGCGCCTTCGAGCAAAACAGAGGAAGCAAGCTTACCCAAATTGTCCGCTACAACAGTAATAAAATCTGCAAAGAAGTATCCAAGAGACAAAAACCAAGGAAGGAAATAATACTATATTTGTAAAAAATAATACCACAATGCAAGACATTATCAATCGCTTTATTAGCTACGTAACCATCGATACCGAATCGGATCCGAATTCAGAATCTACGCCAAGTACAGCCAAACAATGGAATTTGGCCAACAAATTGGTCGAAGAACTCAAAACCATGGGAATGCATGACGTAACCATCGACGAGAATGCCTATATCATGGCAACACTACCCAGCAATGTTACACACAAAGTACCCACAATAGGATTCGTTTCGCATTTTGATACAACCCCTGATTTTACAGGTGCCAATGTAAATCCCCAAATTATTGAAAATTACGATGGAAAAGATATCGTATTAAATGCCGAACACAATATCATTTTGTCGCCTAATTATTTTGAAGATTTGTTGTTGTACAAAGGTCAAACACTCATTACAACAGATGGTTTGACTCTTTTAGGAGCCGATGACAAGGCCGGAATTACCGAAATTATGGAAGCTATGAAATTCCTCATTGCGCATCCTGAAATCAAACATGGAACCATTCGAGTGGGCTTTACTCCTGATGAAGAAATTGGCCGCGGCGCTCACAAATTTGATGTTGAAAAGTTTGGTTGTGATTGGGCGTACACAATGGATGGTAGTCAAATTGGCGAATTGGAGTACGAGAATTTTAATGCGGCAGGAGCTAAAATTACTTTTAAAGGAAAAAGCGTACATCCTGGTTATGCCAAAGGAAAAATGATCAACTCAATGCTCTTAGCTAATCAATTTATCGCTGCATTACCTGCTAATGAAGTTCCTGAAAGAACGCAAGATTACGAAGGTTTTTTTCATGTGCATCACGTAAACGGCAGCATTGAAGAAACGGTTTTAGAATTGATAATTCGCGATCACGATAAGGCACTTTTTGAAGGTAGAAAACAACTCATTCATAGCATCGCCAAACAAATCAACAACCAATACGCCCAACAATTTGGCGAAGACATTTGCATTGCCGAAGTTAAAGATCAATACTACAACATGCGCGAAAAAGTGGAACCCGTTTTTCATATAGTTGAAATCGCCGAAAAAGCAATGAAAGAATTAGGCATCACTCCTATTATCAAACCGATTCGCGGAGGAACAGACGGTTCACAATTGTCTTACAAAGGTTTACCATGTCCGAATATTTTTGCTGGTGGACACAATTTTCATGGGAAATACGAATACGTTCCCGTTGAAAGCATGATAAAAGCAACTCAAGTGATTGTCAAAATTTGTGAACTAACGGCTCAATAATACATTCTATTTTAAAAAGTAATATATGAATCCACTAGTAAAAAATAGTATCGCTGTGATAGTTGGCCTCATATTGGGGAGTATTGCCAATATGGCTTTGATTACAGTGAGTAGCTCAATTATCCCTCCACCCGATGGAGCCGATGTAACAACCGTAGAAGGCTTAAAAAACGCGATTCAGTTATTTGAACCTAAACATTTCATTTTTCCTTTTCTAGCGCATGCTATAGGAACCTTGGTGGGAGCTTTTGTTGCTGCTAAGTTGGCTGCCAATCATCCAAAAAGCAAAGCACTTATTGTAGGTGGTTTTTTCTTTTTAGGCGGTTTGGCCAATTCCTTTATGGTTCCAGCACCAATTTGGTTTATTGCTTTAGATTTACTAGTGGCCTATTTCCCAATGGCAATAGTGGGTAATCGACTCGCTCAAGGTTCCAAAAAATAGTCTAAAATGGCCGAAAAAAAATCGTGGCACAGCAATGAAATTTGGGAAGTTGAATTGGAAATTTTACGCTCCATCATCATTCAAACCCAATTGGTGGCAACAAATAAATGGGGCGGTGAAGTCTATACACACAATAACAAAAATATAATTGGTATAGGAGGATTTAAAAACTTTTTTACCATTTGGTTTTTTAATGGTGTATTCTTAAAGGATGAGTTGAAAGTTTTGGTAAACGCTAATGAAGGCGTGACCAAAGGATTGCGTCAATGGCGTTTTACAACAAAAGATGAAATCAACGAAAAACACATTTTGGCTTACATCAATGAAGCTATAGCCAACGAAGAAAAAGGTCTTTCCATTCAACCTGAAAAGAGAGAGTTGGTTCCTTCTGATTTTTTTGCTAGCGAATTGAAAAACCACAAATCATTTGCTGCTGCTTTTCAAAAGTTGACTCCCTTTAAACAGAGAGAGTACATCGAATATGTTGATTCTGCCAAACAAGAAAAAACAAAAATGACTCGCTTGGAAAAAATTAAACCAATGGTTTTGAATGGTATGGGTTTGAATGATAAATACAGAAAGTAGCAGAGTTGCAAAGTTGCAGAGTAGCAGAGTTTTCTTATTTTGGAGTTCGCTTCGCTCATTTTGGAACACGTATCCACACAAACTGTATAAATTTTAACAGGTTCTCATACAATTTTTTCAAATCAATAGATCATAAAAAAAATCCCAAGTTTCAATTAGAACCTGGGATTTTTATTTTTACGAAAGTAAACTCAGTAACTCTGTAACTTTGAAACTTTGAAACTCAACTACGCTTTTTTATTTAAAGCCATACTATACTCCATAGAAATAGCCGATTTTTCAATCTTTAATTTCCCAGACATCGTTTCGATTACTGCAGTAGTCTCAGAGACTTCGGCAATTTTTCCGTGAAAACCGCTCTTTGTAATGATCCTATCTCCCACTTTTAAGTTGGTTTCGAACTCTTTTTCTTTTTTCATTTTACGTTGTTGTGGCAAAATCATAAAGACAAACATGACCACAAAAATTAGTAAAATTGGTAAAATACCTCCCAATTGATCCATTTTATATATGTATTAAATTATTCTTTCTTTTCTTCTGTTGGTACAGTTCCAGCCTGCGTGGTAACTGGTGTTGTTGTGGTCGTTACTTTAGTTTCACCGCCTTTGATATTTGCCTTAATGGTCAACGTTTCAACACCCGTAGCAGTGTTGGCTCTTATGGTAACCGTTTTGGTTTGTAATCCGGTTTTTCCAGTTGAATCAAAGGAAACCTTCATCGTTCCAGATTTACCTGGTTTGATTGGTGTTTTGGGGTAATCGGGCACAGTACAACCACAAGATCCTTGTGCACTGGTAATAATCAAATCATTGGCACCTGTATTTTTAAAGGTATAGTTGTAACTTACTTTATCTCCTTGCTTAATCTCTCCAAAATCATGTTCTTTTTTATTGAAAGCCATCGAGGTTGTTTTTACGTTAGCTGCTGGCATCGTTACATTAGTTGTGGCTTGAGAAGTGGCTGAATTTGTGGTCGATGCACTAGCCGTTGGATCTGCTGTTGGAGTAGCTTGAGCCGCTGGAGCTACAGCATCTGGAGCCGCTGGAGCAATTTCTTGTGCGTTGGGATCGATTCGAGAACTGGCGTCATTATTATCAGTTTTACAAGCCGAAACCATCAATAACCCTGAGATCAATAAAAAATAAATTCCTTTGTTTTTCATCGTTTTACAATTTAAATTAATTATTCCATTAAACCTCTACCCGACTTGTTCAAT
>CAZAJH010000030.1:0-12080 GCA_964485385.1 uncultured Flavobacterium sp. | reverse complement strand
CCTGAGGTCACTACCATCTTGAACCGAGAAAATCAAAATAGAGATAAAAAATTGATGAATTTATGTCGGTTTTTATCAGAAAATGTGTCGCATTACAATTGGGTTGGATTTTATTTTGCCAATCACGAAACCAAAACATTGCATTTGGGTCCGTATGTAGGCGCTCCAACGGATCATACGGTTATTCCATTTGGAAAAGGTATTTGTGGTCAGGTTGCCGAATCAAATGCTAATTTTGTGGTGCCTGATGTGAGTGCCCAAACCAATTATATAGCGTGTAGTTTTACGGTTAAATCAGAAATTGTAGTTCCGCTTTTTGTAAATGGCGTAAACATTGGCCAAATTGATATTGATAGCCACGTTTTGGATCCGTTTACCGAAGATGATGAACGATTTTTGGAGTTTGTAAATAACGAAGTAGCAAAGCTGTTTTAAGTCGTTTCCCTGACTATTACAGAGAAGTTGATTGCACTACATTCTTACTTTAGAAAACAAAAAATCCTTTCTGCTCACCAACGAGAGAAAGGATTTTTCTATCATAAACCAATTTTTTACACTTCCAAAACGCTATTTTCAGAACCTGCAAATTCATTGTAGCGGTAACTATCCGCTTCAGGTTCGTTAGCATACACGCCATCAATAAGGTATTTGAATTCAAACGAGTTGTCCTTTGGCAATTCAAATACGCCCTTAAAAGTTCCATTCTTCAATTTTGACAATTCACCTTCACTTGGATTCCAATTGTTAAAATCACCTACAACAGCTACTGAATTCGATTCTTTTGCATCGATAGCAAAAGTTACTTTACAAACTGGTTTCGTTTTTATAAATTGTTTTTTTACTGACATAGTTAGCAATATTAAAATTTTACTCAGCAAAGTAACACAATAATAATCAACGTTTTACATAACAGCAACACTTTTATCGATATGTAAAAAAACCGTTTACAATTTCGATAATTCATTAATTTTGAGGTTAATATTTCGATAATTCCAAATTAAGAAATCGTTTTCTTGAAAAAATATTGTAAATGAGGTTTTTTTATTTTTGATAAAGAATTCCTATCTTTCAGACAAAATTTCGTCTGGTTATGAACCCTGAGCAACAAGAGATATACGAATACGCACGCAAACGGCTTCGTCAAAAGAAACGATTGTACTTTCATTTTGTATTGTTTTTTGTGGGAAGTATTTTCCTCTTTATCATCAACAAAGGCATTGGCATCAACAAAGAAGCCAATTGGTACATTTGGTTGGCTACCTTGTGGTTTTTTCTGTTTGTGTTGCACTTTATCAAAGTGTTTATTACCGATAGTTTCATGAACAAAAAATGGGAAGCTGAGCAAATCAATCGATTGGTGACTATGCAAGAAAAAAAAATTGAACAATTGAAAAACGAAATTGAGAACCGAAAATAATGATTACACTCATCGCTGCTGCTGCTGAAAACAATGCATTAGGCAAAAACAATGACTTGCTTTGGCATTTACCCGACGATTTTAAACGATTCAAACAACTGACTTCGCATCATTATATTGTAATGGGAAGAAAAACGTTTGAAAGTTTTCCGAAACCTTTACCCAATCGAACTCACGTAATTATCACACGCCAACAAAATTACCATTACCCAGATTGTATTGTGGTAGATAGTTTAAAAGCAGCAATTGCCGTTTGTCCGAAAAACGAAACTATTTTTGTAATTGGCGGCGGCGAAATTTACCAACAATCGATTGGTATTGCAGATTGCGTTGAATTGACACGAGTACATACGACTTTAGATGCCGACACTTTCTTCCCAGAACTTGATCCAACCGAATGGCAGTTGACCTTTGAAGAATTCCACCCAAAAGACGAAAAACACGAGTATTCTTTCACATTTCAAACATTTGTTCGGTCAAAGCAAAAATCGTAACTAAAATAATTACTACTTTTGCAGTCTAAAAATGAGCCATGTCGCAACAAGTTACTCCTTATAAAGATTCTAATTTGGGTAAAAAAGAACAAGTAACCCAAATGTTTGATACGATTTCGGGCAATTACGACGGTTTGAATCGGGTAATTTCGTTTGGAATTGATGTCAAGTGGCGTAAAAAAGTGTTGCAATTGGTAGCTGATAAAAATCCGGATACCATTTTGGATATTGCTACTGGAACTGGTGATTTGGCTATTTTAATGACCAAAACGAGTGCCAAAAAAGTAATTGGTTTGGATATTTCGGCGGGAATGCTAGAGGTGGGAAAAAAGAAAATAGCCGAACGTAAACTTGAACATCGAATTGATATGGTGTTGGGCGACTCCGAGCATATGCCTTTTCCCGACAATCATTTTGATGCGATAACTGTTTCATTCGGAATTAGAAATTTTGAAAATTTAGAAAAAGGGTTAAGTGAAATTGAACGAGTACTCAAACCCAATGGCATTTTTGTTATTTTAGAAACTTCGGTTCCAGAGAAAACACCTTTCAAACAAGGTTATGCATTTTATACTAAGCGCATTTTACCTCTTATAGGAAAACTGTTTTCAAAAGACAATGTGGCCTATGGTTACCTGTCGGAATCTGCGTCTGTTTTCCCTTATGGAGAGAAGTTAAACAATATTTTGAGAAAAATTGGGTTTATAGATGTGGTTGCTCTTCCGCAAACCTTTGGTGTAGCAACAATTTACAAAGCATCTAAAAAGTAAATCTGACTGGCAATAACATGAAAAAATTAGTTGTAGTTTTAGTATTCCTCCTTCAATTCTTTGGGTTTTCACAATCGAAAGGAATGTTTAGTAAAGATCCTATCATCAACCTAGAAAACTTTGACAAACAACGGGTACATTGGGGATACTTTTTGGGTTTTAATATGTACGACTTCAAAATAGATTACAATGACACCCCAGAGCGAGACATTGAAGTCAATACTATTACTGGTTTTAATGTCGGTTTGATTGGCAATTTGCGTTTACAAGAATACATCGATTTGCGCTTTGAACCTGGTTTGTACTATACCCAACGCAACCTAATTTTTACGCATCCCGATTTAGATCGAGAAAGCGAAAGAAAACGAGAAGTGAAGTCAACTTATATTCATTTTCCGTTGTTATTGAAATTTTCTTCCAAAAGAATTGGCAATGTCCGTCCGTATCTGGTAGGTGGCGTTTCGTCTACATTGAACTTGGCCAGTAACTCTAAATCCGACGACGATAATTTCCAAGAACGCTTTCGAGTAAAACAATGGACCCGTAATTATGAATTGGGTTTCGGAATTGATTTTTACCTAGAATATTTTAAATTCTCTCCTTCAATTCGAGGTGTATTTGGTTTGGGAGACGAGTTGATTCGAGACAATACACCAGATAGTCCATGGACAGGAAATGTAAACTCGATGAGTACACGCGCTATTTTAGTTAACTTTACTTTCCACTAAATTATACCTCAGAGCGTTTGAATTCGCTCAAAAAAACGGCGGCCGCAGTCGCTACGTTGAGACTCTCCGTTTTCTTTACCTTACCAAATCGTGGAATGGCAAGTCGTTGGCTAATGCATTTTTCAACCTCTTTTGAAATTCCGTTAGCTTCGTTTCCTAAAACCAATATTCCGTTGGGTGGCAATTGTTTCTGGTATACATTTTCGCCATTCATAAACGTACCAAATACAGTTTGGTTGCTTGCTGATAAAAAAAGCGGTAAATTGACATATGTAACATTGACACGAGCCAACGAACCCATGGTAGCTTGCACCACTTTCGGATTAAAAACGTCAACCGATTGTTCTGAACACACTATTTGACCAACTCCAAACCAATCACACAGGCGAATAATGGTACCCAAATTTCCAGGGTCGCGAATATCATCTAAAGCAAGAATCAATCCATCATTGGTTATTTTTTTCTCTTTCGGAATTTTAAAAAGTGCCAAGCAATTATTGGGCGTCGACAGGCAACTGATCTTCTTTAAGTCGTTTTCCGAAATTACGGTTATGGCATCTTGGTTCAATTCATCAAAAATAGGCTCCGTAACATACAAATGTTCCAATTCAAAATTTGATAATAGCAATTCTTGAATTACCTTTACACCTTCAGCAATAAAGAGTTTATTCTTTTGTCTGAACTTTTTGTGTTCCAAACTCGTTATTAATTTAATTTGGTTTTTACTAACCATAAAAAATGTATTTTTGAAATTAAATATACTCTTTTGAAAAACGCATTTGCAAAAATATCATTATTTATTTTAATCGCCGTTATTATTGCGAGTTGTGATACTACCAAGCGAGTTCCAAAAGACAAGCGGTTGCTGTTTAAAAACGAAATTGCTGTTGATGGAAAAAGGAACACCGACGAAGAAGTAATCAATCAATTGTACCAAAAACCCAACAGTTCGCTACTAGGTTATCGGTTGCGATTGAACCTATACAATTGGGCTAAACCCAATACCAGCGACTCGGTTTACCGTCAAAAATTCACCAAAAACCCCAAACGTTACCAACGATTGGTAAAAAGCCTTTCCAAAAAACAAGTGAACCGTTTGGGTCATTCGTTTTGGTACGAAGGCATTCACAATTTTCTAAAAAAAACAGGAGAAGCGCCCGTAATTCTGGATTCGCTGAGCACCAAAAAATCGGTACGCCGTTTGAAATCTTACTACTATAATAAAGGCTATTTTGATGTAACTGCAACGGCCAAAACAGATACTGCTGCCACCAAAAAAGCCAATGTTTTTTATTCGGTAGAAAAAAAATCTCCCTTTTTTATTGATACTATCCGAACAACTATAAAAACACCTTTACTTGATTCGCTTTACAAAACGAACGAATTGGCTTCGTTACTAAAAAAAGGAAAACAATACGACACCAAAGACATCGACGGAGAACGCGTTCGCATCACGGAAGAATTCCGAAACAAAGGCGTTTTTTATTTTCAACCCAATTACATTCGATTTGATTTGGATACAATTAAAACCAACAAAAAAGTTAATATCAATTTAATTGTAGAAGACCAAAATATTCGGGTAAACGACACCAACAAAACACAACCTTTTCGTGTGTATACCATCAACAAAGTAAATATTTTTACCGACCAATTGGCCAATAAAAAAGAATTGATTGTAAAAGATAGTGTCCAATATAAAGGTTACAATTTGTACAGTGAAAAGAAACTGAAGTACAAACCCAAAGCCATTACTGATGCCATTTTCTTTGCCCCAGGCAGCACCTACTCCGACAAAAACACCATACTTACTTCAAAATACATCAGTAATTTAAAGGTTTTCAATTACCCATTAATCCAGTATAAACCCGACCCAAAAGACCCGAACGGCTTGATTGCCAATGTTATTCTATCCCCAAGAAAAAAGTACACTTTTAACCCTGTAATAGATTTTACGCACTCCGACATCCAAGAATTTGGGATTTCGGGTAGTGCCTCATTAGCGATTCGAAATGTGTTCAACGGGGCAGAATCGTTTGAAATCGGTTTCAGAGGCAACATTGGTTCGTCAAAAGACCAAGCCAATCCCAACAATAATTTTTTCAACATTTCCGAAATTGGTATCGACTCCAAACTGAATTTTCCGCGCATTTTGTTGCCTTTCAATACCAGCAAAATCATTCCCAAAAGTATGATTCCGTCTACTACTTTGAGCGTAGGTTATGCCAAGCAAACTAACATTGGTTTAGACAAGCAAAACTTTACCAGCTCTTTGACATACAATTGGACACCGCGTAAAAACACCTCTATTCGATACGATCTGATGAACATTCAATTTGTGAAGAATGTAAATCCGGAAAACTATTTTAACATTTACCGTTCTTCGTTTGAAAGTTTGAATGATTTAGCCATCAAATACAATGCAGATCCGAGCTATTTTGACGAGAATACGGGGAGCTTGAGCATTGAAGATGGTGTTTTTAATTTTGTCAATGATGCTTTCAACAACAACTTATCGCCCTTACCATCCAACGAAGACTTAAAAACTATATTAAGTATTATAGAACGTCGTGCTCGTTTAACGGAAGATAATTTGATTTTTGCTAGTAGTTTTCAATTTTCAAAAACCACCAAAAAAGACCTACAAGACAATAGTTTTTATACTGTTAAAACCAAATTAGAAACGGCTGGAAATGTATTGTCATTAATAGCTAGATTAACCAAACAGTTAGACACACAAGAAGGGGCTGACACCTTTTTGGATGTAGAATATTCGCAATATGTAAAAACCGAATTTGAATATGTAAAACACTGGGATTTGGCAAAGAAAAAAGTTTTTGCTATTCGGAGTTTTTTCGGAATTGCTATACCTTATGGCAACTCCAACTCTATTCCTTTTTCTCGAAGTTATTTTGCTGGTGGAACCAACGATATCAGAGCATGGCAGCCGTATTCACTCGGACCAGGGAGCAGTGGCGGTGTTTTAGACTTTAACGAGGCCAATTTGAAAATGAGTTTGAATGCCGAATTTCGATTTAATATTTTTAAGAGTTTTAATGGTGCTTTGTTTGCCGATGCTGGAAACATTTGGAATGTATTTGATAATGTGGAAAACGAAGATTATCAATTTCGTGGCATCAGGTCGCTGGAAGCAACAGCACTCGGGACAGGTTTTGGCTTACGCTATGATTTAGAACTATTTGTAGTGCGCTGTGACCTCGGATTCAAAACCTATAATCCTTCAAAAGAATTAGAACAAAAGTGGTTTAGAGAGCTCAATTTATCAAAATCAGTTATAAATATTGGTATAAATTATCCATTCTAATTTTATTAATTATTATTTTTGTCAACTTAATTATAAACTACTAACTGTATGTCGCACAATATAAAACCCGGAGTTGCTACCGGAGACGAAGTACAAGCTATTTTTAAATACGCCAAAGAAAAAGGATTTGCCCTTCCTGCTGTTAATGTTATCGGATCGAGCACTATTAATGGCGTCTTGGAAACTGCAGCCAAGTTAAAAGCTCCTGTTATCATTCAATTTTCAAACGGTGGTGCTGCTTACAATGCGGGCAAAGGACTGGCAAATGACGGACAAAAAGCAGCTATTCTTGGTGCGGTAGCGGGTGCCAAACACATTCATACTTTAGCAGCTGCTTACGGAGCAACCGTAATTTTACACACCGACCATTGTGCCAAGAATTTATTGCCTTGGATTGATGGCTTGCTTGATGCCTCCGAAAAACATTTTGCTGAAACAGGAAAACCATTGTATTCATCGCACATGATTGATTTGTCGGAAGAACCTCTTCATGAAAATATTGAAATTTGTAAAACCTACTTGGCTCGTATGAGTAAAATGGGCATGACCTTAGAAATTGAATTGGGAATTACAGGTGGTGAAGAAGACGGTGTAGATAACTCGGATGTAGATAGCTCAAAATTATACACCCAACCCGATGAGGTGTCGTACGCTTATGAAGAATTGATGAAGGTGAGTCCGCGTTTTACCATAGCTGCTTCTTTCGGAAATGTTCATGGTGTGTACAAACCCGGAAACGTAAAATTAACTCCAAAAATTCTTAAAAACTCGCAAGAGTACGTTCAAAATAAATTCAACACGGGTCACAATCCCGTTGATTTTGTTTTCCATGGTGGATCAGGTTCTAGCTTAGAAGAAATCAGAGAAGCCATCTCGTATGGAGTAATCAAAATGAATATTGATACCGATTTACAGTTTGCATTCACAGAAGGAATTCGTGATTACATGACTTCAAAGATCGACTATTTACGCACACAAATCGGAAGCCCAGACGGCCCAGATTCGCCCAACAAAAAACATTACGACCCAAGAAAGTGGATTCGTGAAGGCGAAATGACTTTCAACCAACGTTTGGAGCAAGCATTTGCTGATTTGAACAATGTAAACACACTATAAATTTGTTTCAAGTTTTAGGTTTCAGGTTTCATGTTATGAAAACTGACAACTTGAAACTTTAAACTTTTTAACCTTAAACTAAAAAACAATGGCTTGGTTTAAAAGAAAAGAGAAAGGTATTCAAACGCCTACAGAAGAAAAAAAAGATGTTCCTAAAGGGTTGTGGTACAAATCACCTACAGGAAAAATTATAGATACCGATGAATTGGCGCGCAACTTATGGGTTAGTCCAGAAGACGATTTTCACGTTCGAATTGGCAGTGCTGAATATTTTGAAATCTTATTTGATGATAACGAATTCAAAGAGTTAGATGCCAAAATGACTTCCAAAGATCCGCTCCATTTTGTTGATACCAAAAAATACTCTGAACGCCTCAAAGAAGTTATGGATAAAACCAAACTTAAAGATGCTGTTCGAACGGCTGTTGGAAAATCCAAAGGCAAAGATTTGGTTATTTGTTGTATGGATTTTGCCTTTATTGGCGGATCTATGGGAGCTGTAGTGGGCGAAAAAATTGCACGCGGTATTGACTATTCAATCAAACACAACATTCCGTTTTTAATGATTTCAAAATCAGGTGGCGCCCGTATGATGGAAGCAGCCTACTCGTTGATGCAATTGGCTAAAACTTCGGCTAAATTGGCGCAATTGGCAGAAGCAAAAATCCCCTATATTTCGTTGTGTACCGACCCAACGACAGGCGGAACTACTGCTTCTTATGCGATGTTAGGCGATATCAATATTTCAGAACCTGGCGCTTTGATAGGTTTTGCGGGTCCGAGAGTGGTACGCGACACTACTGGAAAAGATTTACCAGAAGGATTTCAAACGGCCGAGTTTGTTTTGGAACATGGTTTCTTAGATTTTATCGCGCACCGAAAAGAGTTAAAAGACAAAATCAACTTGTATTTGGATTTGATTTTGAATCAAGAGATTAGGTAATTTTTCACATAAAAAAAGTAAAAACACAAAGCGAGTTGGCTTTGTGTTTTTTTTTAGCGCAACCTTTTTCTGTTTTTACATCTAAACAAAAAACAGAAATTTATGAAATCGGTACTTTTTTGCATAATTGCTACGCTATTATTTGGTTGCTCCAACAACGATGAAACGGAAATACCTTTTACTCCAATAAACATAACGCCAATTCAAATTTCAAAAGGATATATTAGTGCTAACATAGTGGTTGGACCACAAAACACAGTAATCTCAAATCAATCAACTTGGAATCAATTTATGTCTGATTTAAGTGATTCTGGTATGTATGCACAGACCAGTCCCGCCTTTCTGGAAACAACAGTTAATTTTGCAGATTATAAACTTTTAGTTGTGATAGATAATATGCAACCTGACACTGGTCATTCAATCAACATAACCAATGTTATTGAAAACGAAAATACCATCAATGTGACAAAACAATCAACAAACATTGGAGCTGGCTTTCATATTGTGATTCATCCTTTCCACATTGTGAAAATTCCAAATAGTGATAAACCTATCGTTTTCGAATAAACTTTTAAAGAAAAACACCATTTTACATTCCACTGCGAATGGCCTCAACCGGATCTAATTTTGAGGCCGAAATAGCCGGAAGAATTCCTGATATAAGGCCAATAACTGCCGCTAATGAAGTTCCAAGTACAATATTACCCAACCCAAGCACAAACTCAAATTCGAGTACCTTGGTTAATACGATGGCGATTATCCACACCAATAAAAGGCCAATGATGCCTCCTATTACACACAAAATCACCGATTCAAACAAAAACTGAAACAAAATAAACTTGTTTTTGGCTCCGAGTGATTTTTGTATTCCTATTAAATTGGTTCGTTCTTTTACTGAAACGAACATTATATTAGCTATTCCAAATCCGCCCACCAACAACGAAAATCCCGCTATAACCCAACCCATGATATTCATTTGGCTGATAATACCGTCTAACAAATCGGTAAATCCTGAGAGAATATTGACAAAAAAATTATCTATCTCACCTGTTTTTAATCCGCGATTGGCCCGCAATTTTTGAACAATATCCATTTTGAACGCATCGATATCAATCTCTTTTTCTGGTTTGATAATAATAATAGGAATCATTGTTTCATTATTATCCCCAAAACGTTTTCTGATGTAATTAACTGGAATAAAAATAGAGGTATCGTTACTGTCGCCAAACATTCCAGAACCTTGTTTGTTCAGTACACCAATAACGGTAAATCGTTGTCCATAAAGCCGCACTTCTCTGCCTATTGGATCCGCATCATCAAACAAATTTTTAGCAATTTCGTCACCAATTACCACAACTGGCGAACCCGAATTGGATTCAGACTCGTTGAAAAAACGGCCCGCGTTGAACTCTAATCCTTGGATATCTATAAACTCATACGAAACAGGCACAACATTAACATCACTCACCGCTTTGTCGTCAAACTTGATATTTTCTCTGGCAACAATAATCTGATACGCAAGTTCTTTTGCCTCGGGTAAGGACGATTTTAAGTATTCGTACTCTTCGTAGGTAACATTCGGAAACTGATCGCGTTTCCAACGGGGTATTTCAGACGGTCCAAACGACAACTTCGTTAAGTAAATCGTATTTTTATCGAGTACACTCAATTCCTTTTTGATTTTTCTATCCAATGAATCTACAGCGGCTAAAACAGCTATGATAGAAAAAATTCCAATGGTCACTCCCAGCAACGATAATAAAGTACGCAACTTGTTGTTTCGCAACGCATTCATTGCAAAACTAAAACTCTCTTTTATTAAACGAAGATAAACAACCATATTTCAAAGTTAAAGCATTAGTGGCAAAAACCTCTAATTTGTTACGCTTTTTTGTGATTTTATTTTGGTTACTTTTTTTTCCAAAAAATGAAAATAAATTCTACTCGATTCTGAATCAAATTCAGAATAAAAAAACTACTTTTGCGTGCTAAAATTAACTACATAAAAAGCAACAACAACACAACAAAAATGAGCACAACTAAAACCATTCAATCGGCCTTAATTTCGGTGTTTGATAAAACCGGATTGGAACCTATTGTAAGACAACTTCACCAGCAAAACGCCATTATCTATTCGACTGGAGGCACCGAAGAATTCATCAAAAACCTCGGAATTCCTGTAGTTGCTGTTGAAGACATCACTTCGTATCCTTCTATTTTGGGAGGAAGAGTAAAAACACTTCACCCCAAGATATTTGGCGGCATATTGAACCGTCAAGATCATCCTGGCGACGTGGCACAAATGACCGAATTTGATATTCCACAAATTGACTTGGTTATTGTTGATTTGTACCCTTTTGAAAAAACTGTTGCCTCAGGAGCCAGTGAAGCCGATACCATCGAGAAAATTGATATTGGTGGCATCTCACTCATTCGTGCAGCAGCCAAAAATTTCAAAGACACTGTTATCGTTCCGTCTGTAGACGAATACGAATTGTTTCTAGAAATGATTACAAACGGAAATGGGGCTACCACACTAGAGCAACGCAAATATTTAGCTACTCGTGCTTTTCATGTTTCCTCACACTACGATTCGGCTATTTTTTCTTATTTTAACACTGAAGATACTTTCTTTAAAGCGAGTATTGCCAATGGACAAGTATTGCGATACGGAGAAAATCCACATCAAAAAGGATTTTTCTTTGGTGATTTTGATGCCATGTTTACCAAATTACACGGTAAAGAACTGTCATACAACAATTTATTGGATGTGGATGCCGCAGTAAATTTGATTTTAGAATTCAAAGACAATGCGCCTACATTTGCGATTTTAAAACACAATAACGCCTGCGGATTAGCCACTCGAAACACCATGAAAGAAGCTTACTTGGCAGCATTAGCAGGTGATCCAACTTCTGCTTTTGGCGGTGTTTTGATTGCCAACGGAAAAATAGATACTGAAACTGCACATGAAATTAATGCGCTATTTTGTGAGGTAGTAATCGCAACAAGTTATGATGCCGAAGCCATTACCCTTCTTCAAGAGAAAAAAAACCGAATCCTATTGGTCATCCATGATGTTCCGCTACCTCAAAAACAAGTGCGTACCTGTCTCAATGGTATCTTGGTTCAAGACAGAAACAACCTTACAGACAATAAAGAAGGTTTAAAAACCGTTACTCATACAACGCCTACAGACCAAGAAATTGACGATTTGATTTTTGCTTCTAAAATTTGTAAAAACACCAAATCCAACACGATTGTCTTAGCCAAAAACAACACACTTATTG
>CAZAJH010000029.1:10142-12222 GCA_964485385.1 uncultured Flavobacterium sp. | reverse complement strand
GGATGTAAATCGTTTGAGGTGAGGCTGTATTTGAGTAAGATGCTGGATTTGGAATGGGGTTTAAATCGTTATCTGCATCACTCTGTGACGTATGATAAGTAATTGTGTAGTCTGCAGGATTATTGCTTCCTAAGACAAAAGGCGCTTGAACAGTCAAATTAAACACTTCACTTCCATTATTGGAGATATCATCACAAACAACCAAGTTAGGTGGTGGACTAGCTCCTGTAATATGTAATATAAAAGAACTGGTCTCCTTACAATCTGAACCCGATGCATCATCTTGAATAGAAACATAGATAACTTCTCCATCAAATCCGGTATAGTTGGCTGGATTAGGAATAATATTTGCCACATTTTGAGCATCAATCAACGAGTTGTGGTAATTGATATTAAAATCAAATGGCGATTGTCCATTGAGAATTGTTGGAGTGTTGAGCGTTAGATTGAATTGCGTTGATGAACTGTACAAATCAACCGGAGGTGATACCGGCATTGCTGGCAAATATTCAACTATCATTTCATCTATCTGTTGGCATCCTGATGGAAAAGTAATGATAATACCATAAGTTCCTGGTGAGCAAACCGTGTAAGTATAATTTGTGGCGCCAGGAATTGGGTTTCCTCCTAATGTCCATTGGTAAGTAACTCCTGGGATTGGTGCGTTACCCGCTCTAATGTCGCGACAAGATTGGTTACACAAAGCAGCTCCGTTGGCTATCGTGAAATCGGTTAAAGCTTCAAATCCCGTTCCAACAGCACCCGTTACATTAGCCTGACCTATATTAAAACTTCCTGCACCCAAAAAAACCGCAGAATCAAGAGCACTATCATTTCGATCGGCAACAACCAACTTTATGTGGTAGGTATGGTTTGGAATTACTGTCGATGCTGCCGTCATTTTAACGGTATGCCCATTGAAATTGATAGGCGCTATGTTCGGGTTCAACCCTTCTGGTAATAGATAATACTTATCAAAAAAAGCAGGGTTCACAGAAGGACAGGCTGCATTGTAGAGATTATTTCTAATGGTAACAACAGATACTGGTGTAGTGGTATTTGGAATTAAAGCCAAATTTGTAAAAGGTGTCCCAGCTGTAACATCAGTTAAAAAGAAAGCAAAAGCATCAGAGAAACTACATTGATAAAAACCATACTCTTCAGAAGCGAACATGAAATCAAAGCTCATCTGATTGGTCAATGGTACAAAATCAAACTCTAAAATAGAAGCGTTATTGTAACTATTCAAACCCGGGTCAATCCCCAAACCATCAATATAATTAAACAATTGATTGTCTCCAGGCCATGTTCCGTTGCTTTGCGTTGTATTGTTTGGTCCAGGAACGGTTGCCACACTTCCTGAAACCAAAACCACACCCGCGTTTAATGGAAAGTTAGGATTGGTGTTGGTAAAATAGCCTATCCCATTGGTCTGACCAAAGTTGGTTCCTGTGCTCCACGTAATGTTGGAAATTGTTCCCGCACAAGCACCTCCTCCAACTCCAGAACCGAACAAAACATCGGTTACCAATTGTGGAACAGTATAAGTTGTTGTGTTTACATTCATTACCTGAGAATAGGCTCCGAATGTAAACAACAACGATGCGATTAGTACTAATTTTTTCATAGCTTCTTTTTCAGTTTTTGTTTGTCTTCTTATTTTTATCCAATCAAATGTTAATTAATTGTTTAAAATGCCCAAATATAATCAATACTCGAAAATAACTTTGTTAAATTTGTAAAAATTTACCATACAAATCATGCAAATTTCCATAAAAGAAACCCAAAATCCCGCGATAATAAAATTTGAATTTCAGGATTTTATTACAAAAAATCAAAGTTACGAGTTCAAAAATATCGATGAAACCAAAAATTCTCCTCTGGCTCAAAAACTGTTTTACTTGCCTTTTGTTAAAACAGTCTATATCTCGGGGAATTTCATCGCCATTGAGCGTTTTAGCATTGTGGAGTGGGAAGATGTAAAAGAAGAAGTCGCTCAACAAATAGAAGATTTTCTCACAAATGGAGGAAAAATTCTCATTGAAGAGGTTAACTCAACTAAAAAAATACCCATCTCGGT
>CAZAJH010000029.1:0-10132 GCA_964485385.1 uncultured Flavobacterium sp. | reverse complement strand
GTCAATCGATTGGTAACGCAAAAAGCAATCGAGTGCAAAAACATCGACCAAACGGCAGCCTCACCACTAGCAAGGGAGCTTTTTAAGTTTCCTTATGTAAAGGAAATTTTTATCGATGAAAATTACATCACCATCACTCGATACGAAATGGCAACTTGGGATGAAATCACGCTCGAATTGCGCACCTTTATCAAACAATTTATCGAAAATGGAGGTACTGTGGTCGACGAAAGTCTAATCACCGAAAATCCGAATCAACAAAAACAACAAATTACCAATTTTGACAAACTAGATGTCACCTCCCAACAAATCATCAATATACTCGAAGAGTACGTCAAACCAGCTGTAGCGGCCGATGGTGGAAATATTTTGTTTGATTCGTACGACGAAAAAACCAAAAACGTCAAAGTCGTTCTTCAAGGTTCGTGCAACGGTTGTCCGTCGTCTACTTTTACCCTCAAAAACGGCATCGAAAACATGCTCAAAAATATGCTCAATGACAACGAAATTGTAGTTGAAGCGTTGAATGCATAAAGCCTGGCTTGATTTTTTTATTTGCAGCAAATAGCTTGCGCATTCTTGCCATCCATTTTCCCGCTTTTGCTCATAGTCCCTTCGGGAGCTATCCGCGCAATCGGGGCTAGCCAACAAACAAAAGGCTCAAAAACCGTAGTGCTAACCAAACCCTCATCAATATGAAAAAAATACAATGTATAGTTTCTGTTTTCATACTATCGATTGTGCTGATTCAATGTAAATCAAACGAGTCAGCTGTCGATTTTAAGACGCTTACAGAAAATTACTTCAAAGACAAAAACGCTCTCAATCCATTGGATGCGACCCAAAATGGTCAAAACGAGTACAACGACCAACTGCAGTTTGAAATGACCGATTCGTACCGAAAAAAACAAGGTGCATTTTTTGATAACTACGCGACTCAACTACAAAAAGTCGACTTTGAATCGCTCTCTGACGAGGAAAAAAACAGCTTCGATATCATTCAATGGGAAATTGAAGTAGGCAAAAAACTGCTCCAACAAAATGCCAATTTGATGCCTATTCATCAATTTTGGGGAACACACCTCACCATCGCCCAATTTGCGAGTGCCGAAAGCGCCCAACCTTTCAAAACAGAAAAGGATTACCAAAACTTCCAAAAGCGAATGGAATTGTACTCGGTTTGGATGGATTCGGCTATCGTTTATATGAAAAAAGGAATAGAAAAAGGGATTGTTTTGCCCCAAGCACTAACCGAAAAAGTGATTCCGCAATTTCAAGACATGATCACACCCAAAGTGGAAGACAACATTTTTTACTCCTCGTTGAAGGTTTTTCCTAGTTCTTTTTCAACCGAACAAAAAGAACAAATTACCAAAAATTACACCCAAATTATAACTGAAAAATTAGTGCCTCAATTTCAAAAAATGACCACTTTTTTACAGAAGGAGTATTTGCCTGTTTCGCGTCAAACTAGTGGTATTGGCGCCTTAGCCAATGGAAGCGAATTATACAAAGCCTACTTAAAACAATGGACTACTACCGATATGACTCCCGACGAAATCCACAATTTGGGTTTGAAGGAAGTGGCGCGCTTGAAAGCCGAAATGGAAAAAGTAAAAACACAAGTAGGTTTTACTGGCTCTATCAAAGCGTTTTTTGACCATGTTCGCAACAAAAAAGAACTCAAACCCTTTCAAAAGCCCGAAGAAGTTATCGCGAATTTCGAAAGAGTATATGAAATCATCAAACCCAATGTAAATCGATTGTTTTCGTTACAACCCAAAACCAAGTTTGAAATTCGCCGAACCGAAGCTTTTCGTGAGAAAACAGCTAGTGCCGAATATGTTCAAGGCGCTACAGACGGTTCGCGTCCGGGCATTTTTTATGTTCCTATTCCCGATGTAGCCAATTACAATTACTATGCAGACGAGGATTTGTTCTTACATGAGGCAATACCTGGACACCATTTTCAAATTTCGTTGCAACAAGAAAACCAATTGTTACCTGATTTTAGAAAATTCAATTGGTTTGGTGCTTATGGCGAAGGTTGGGCATTATACACCGAAAGCCTTGGAAAAGAATTGGGATTGTACAAAGATCCGTACCAGTATTTTGGGATGTTGGGTAGCGAAATGCACCGAGCAATTCGATTGGTAGTCGATACCGGTTTGCATGCAAAAGGCTGGACTCGGGAACAAGCCATTCAATATTCGTTAGATAATGAAGCCGAAAGCGAAGCAAGCATTATTGCAGAAATAGAGCGTTATATGGCCATTCCAGGTCAAGCGTGTTCGTATAAAATTGGACAATTGAAAATTATAGAATTGCGCCAAAAAGCAGAAAAAGAATTGGGCAACCGATTTGACATTAAAAAATTCCATCAAATTGTATTGGAATCGGGTGTAATGCCTCTGGCTTTGTTAGAGAAAAAAGTAAATAACTGGATTAAAACCAGCAAGCAGTAACTTGAGAAACTCAATGAAATCTTTGTGTGACTCTGTGTAATGATTAAATTTATAACACAAAGTGGCACAAAGAAGTCATTAAGAGCGCAAAGTTTAAGCACTCACCTTTTCTTCCAATTTACGAAAATCGATGGGATTGCCTTCAACGTCGTAAAATTGGTAACGGTATTTGAGTTTTCCGTTGAGTTCTTCTATATCTACGTGCATTTGGTAAAAACCATTATTCCATTCGATAATGATATCGTAATAGTAATCACCCACTCCAAAACTGGTTGGCAAGTTACTAATGTAGACTAACTTTTTACTTTTTAAATTCAGCGTATTCACTTCAATATTGTTGTAAGCACCTACATCTTCATTGTCAAAAGTGCGTCCCATATAATTGTACTGACTTGGCATTTTTTTGACTTTTCGATCAACATTGTCGTTGTAAATGTCTTTGATTGAAAAAATCACTTCTTTCAGAGAATATTTACCCACGTTCATCAGCGAAAACTTCAACTGGTGGTTGTACATGATCCGTTGTCCTTTTTTGCGGTTTTCAACCACTTCGCTGCCTTCACCCAAGTCGGTATGCGTGATTTCTACAATCGGAATATTTTCACCAGTAATTGTATTGTATACATCGGGTTTGTTGTCGGCTGATTTGGCATCCGATTCAATATAACGTTCTTTTGCCTCTTTGATTTCGTCACTCAATAAATCAATTTTTTTATTGGCAATATCTATCTCGGTTTTGGTAAAATCAAAGGTATCATCACTGGAGTGGGTCGATTTATACAACGAAAAAACCGAGCCTATAATCAAGGCGCAACCTATCAGGGCAAGTATCAGTGTCATCATAGCGGGATTCTTTTTCATGCGAAAAATTAACAAAAACGGCTCAACAGCTTTAACTACAAAAATACGCCATTCCAAAAGCAAAAAAAGAGACCAAAAAAATAGTTCTTAACAGAGAAATGAACCGTTTTGGATGTAATTTTGATTGGCTTCAGACGAAAATTTTAGTAAGACTCCTGTTTTCACAAAAGACCATTACCAACTAGCCCTACCTAACGGCAGGCAGGCCCGATAGTAGCATACCGCCGTGCGGAGCGGATAGCAGGAAAGACGAAAACAAGAAAGCCCAAGCCACCTGCCTGCCTGCCTGCCGGCAGGTTCGCTTCCAATAAAAAAAGCCCAAACTTTCGTTTGAGCTTTTTGTGCGGGTGATAGGACTCGAACCTACACGCCTTGCGGCACCAGATCCTAAGTCTGGCACGTCTACCAATTTCGCCACACCCGCGTGAAATGGTGAGTGCAAATATAAATATAATTATAAATTTTGAATTATGAATTTTAAATTTTTTTAATTTTTTTTAAGTATTTTTGAAATTATTAATTTTTAACTCCAATGGACAACATAAAACAGTACGTTCAACAACACAAAGAACGTTTTATTTCTGAACTCATCGAATTACTCAAAATTCCTTCCGTAAGTGCCGATAGTGCCTATTCTCAAGACGTAATTGACACTGCCGAAGCGGTAAAAACAAGCTTGGAAAAAGCGGGTTGTAAAACCGTAGAAATATGCGAAACTCCGGGCTATCCCATCGTTTTTGGCGAACACATCATCGACCCGAATTTGCCTACTGTTTTGGTGTATGGCCACTACGACGTGCAGCCACCCGATCCAATGGAATTGTGGACTTCGCCTCCTTTTGAACCGGTTATCAAAACGACAGAGATTCACCCAGAAGGAGCCATTTTTGCCCGCGGCTCTTGCGACGACAAAGGACAAATGTACATGCATGTCAAAGCATTTGAATACATGATTGCCAACAACTGTTTGCCGTGCAACGTCAAATTCATGATTGAAGGCGAAGAAGAAGTGGGTTCTAAAAGTTTGGGCTGGTTTGTAGAACGTAACCAAGAAAAATTGAGCTGCGACGTAATTTTGATTTCCGATACGGGAATGATTTCCAACCAACAACCTTCTATCACAACAGGTCTTCGCGGCTTGAGCTATGTAGAAGTAGAAGTTACTGGACCCAATCGCGACTTACACTCGGGTTTATATGGTGGCGCAGTAGCGAATCCGATTAATGTACTAACCAAAATGATTGCTTCGTTACACGACGAAAACAACCACATTACGATTCCAGGTTTTTATGATAAAGTAGAAGAACTTTCTGCCGCCGAAAGAGCCGAAATGGCCAAAGCGCCCTTTAGCTTAGAGAAATACAAACAAGCGTTAGACATAGACGATATTTATGGCGAAACCGGTTATGTAACCAACGAACGCAATTCGATTCGTCCGACGTTAGATGTTAACGGAATTTGGGGCGGATACACCGGCGAAGGAGCCAAAACGGTTATTGCCAGCAAAGCATTTGCCAAAATATCCATGCGTTTGGTTCCGAATCAGGATTGGGAAGAAATCACGGAGTTGTTTACCAAACATTTCGAAAGCATCGCTCCCAAAGCGGTGAAAGTAAAAGTAAAACCACACCATGGCGGACAAGGTTATGTAACGCCAATTGACAGCATTGGTTACCAAGCGGCCAACAAAGCCTACACCGAAACCTTTGGTGTTCCTGCCATTCCAGTTCGCTCGGGCGGAAGTATCCCGATTGTGGCACTATTCGAAAAAGAATTAAAATCAAAAACGATTTTGATGGGATTTGGTTTGGATTCGGATGCAATCCACTCACCCAACGAACACTTTGGGATTTTCAATTATTTAAAAGGAATTGAAACCATTCCGTTGTTTTACAAGTATTTTGTTGAAATGTCGAAATAAAAAAACAACCCTTCCAGAGTTTGAAACTCTGGAAGGGTTAAGGGTTAAAAGAAATCCGTTTACTTAGTTGAGTAAACGGATTTTTTATAGAATATAGTTTAAGCTATTCCTTCAAAAACTGCTTTACAAAAACACCTTCTTTAGTTCTTACCTTTAAAAAATAACTTCCTTTTGATAGTCGAGAAACGTCTACAGTGGAACTAATTCCAACTTCGCTTTGAACAATCTGACCTAACTGATTGTAAATTTCAACTCGTTCAATAAGTAATGAACTTTTTGAATTGATTTGCAAACTATTTTTAGCGGGAACAGGCGAAATGGCAAATTGCTCATCAAAAACAAATGCATCTGTACTCAATAGTTCTATAGAAGATACGGCAAGTGGCGTTTCTATTGGAAAATTATAATCAAAATAAATGCTGGCGCTGTTACTAAAAGTTACTCCTGCTGTAACGGATGGCACTAATTGTATTTTAAAAACAACAAAACCATCATTACTAGCATCATCAAACGGAAGGTTAATGTTTTCAAAAACAAATTCTACTTTATTGTCTACAATTCGAGTATAAAAATCATGACTGGAAGCAATTGGCATTAAGCTATTGATGTTAAATTTTGTGGTATCAATTACATCTTTTACTACTACATTTTGAGCCGCAAAATTACCTGTATTTTCAAATCGGATTTGATATGTCACAAAACCGCCTACATAACTTTCATTCAACAACGTTCCTTCCAAACACACTTTGTCATTAGGATCAAATGAATTTACTACCGTTTGATGCAATAAATGCAAATTTGAAAAAGGTTGTGAAGCACCGTTTTCTGCAATCGAAGAGGTAAATTCTATAATATCATTTCCGTTTAATGGTGGCGTTTCTGTTGGTGCATTTAAATTGAACGTCACATCAATACTCCGCGTTTCAAAAGGCTGTAAATTCACAAAGTCCCAATTCAACGCATTATTAGTTGAGGAAGGCACGACTGACGAACTTATCCAATCCAAAACCGCATCATCGTAATCTAAAATAATAGTTCCAGTAGCAATGACATTACCTGTATTTTTAAAAACTAGTCTGTAATGAGCGTCAAAACCAGGTCGAGCTGCATTCAAAGGAATCAACGTAATATCAAAATCGTGCAATGGCGCAGTTGCCGTTAAGCAAAAATCCTGTAAAAACGGACTACTTTGCGCAGGGAAACTTACTGCAATATTCGTTGGAGAAATAGTAAAACCAGCTGGATTTTCGACAATTGGAGTTATAGTATGCGTTCCCGAGCCAACATTTATAGTGAAATCGCCTAAATCATTGGCTATGATTGTACTGGTTTGCGTTCCGTTGGTAATTGTAAACTTTTGGTTCGAAACAGCTAAATCAGAACCATCACATCCATTCGCATTCAAATCGTAACGAGTGGTTCCATTGATTGTATAAAATTCACCACCTGGCGTAAACGTACAATACGAATTTACCTGAACTTGATTCTGCAATCCCAATTGATTGATTCGCGCTTGTATAGCGGTTTGTTCTGTACCTTCATCTACACAAATATGCGTTAAACTAGGACAATTGAAAATTTCTAAATCCATAGCGGGCATTTGAAAAATCGTTCCCCCTTCATTACAAGTAATATAGCCATGATTATACCCGTTTTTGAAAATTATATTTTGCAAATTCGGACTGTTCGCAATAGATACATTACCCGTACTTTCTGGATCACAACTGGTAGTTCCATGAAAATTTCCTAAATCAAAAGTTGTTGCATCCGAACGGTACATAATATTTCCTGGTCTATTATAACCAAACAAAACCCGATCTTCATTATTATATCCCAATTGAATTAACGAATCATAACTAAACTTTGCTTGAGTCAAATTCAATAAAGTAAACTGATTGTGTGAAAAATTAGCAGAATTAAAAAACCAAACGTCGCCAATAAATTGAATTTGAGATAAGTTGTTGTAAGAGACATTAAAATTAACCATCGACACATTATGGAGTACTAATGTAGTTAGTTGATTATTATTCAAATTGAAACCTTCATTACACATAAAGTTGGCTGCAACAAAAGAAGTTAAATTATTATAACTTAAATCAACTCCTTCTAAACTATCCGAAAAGTTAACTGAAATTGAACTAATTGCGTTGTGGTGTGCAATCAAAGTCTGAATAATGATGGCATCATCAATTGTAATTTCGGTTAATAAATTATTGGCACATTGTAACCATTTTAAATTGGTAAAATTTGAAATTCCATCCAAAGTTGAAATTCCACTATTATTTACATTCAAAGATTTAATATTTTGAACTTCACTAACTTCAATCTCACCATTGTTATTTGTGTCAATTGAAACCGAATATTCGTTCATGTTTAAAGCAATTCCGTTAGTAGCATTCGCCTGCAACAACTTCGCTTTAAAATTTGCATCGGGAAAATTAATAATCTGAGCGTGGAGAAAACCACCCAATATAACAGTAAAAAGCAGGTAAATGTATTTCATAGACGTAGGATTTTTAGTAAAAGTAACAAAAAAGGAATCCCATGCAACACCTCAACTCATTTATTTACTGTGCTTTAATTTTTTTGGGCGTTCCCCAGTCAGAAAATAACTTTTCAAAAGAACCAAACTTTTAACTGGGTCGGGCTTTCCGCACTCGCTTCCCGATAAAAATCGGGAGAGCTCAAACAATGCTGCAATCCCTAACGCGAACCAGCGTTAACAACATAATTTCCATCCACTTACAACATTCCAAAAACTTTGGCGTTAAATTTGTATTACCATCATCAAATCAAAAATCAATCAATCATGTTAAAACGTTTTTTTATTTTGTGTTCGGGTGTCGATACCGACATTGTGAACGGTTGTTCCAACGGCGAACAAAACAAGTATGCCGGAATCGGAGCTACGGTTTTCTTTACGGCAATTATGGCTTTCATTGCCAGTAGTTATGCCCTCTTCACTGTTTTTGACAATGTGTACACCGCTATATTCTTCGGACTCGTTTGGGGCTTTCTGATTTTCAACCTCGACCGATTCATCGTGTCTACCATCAAAAAACGCGATAACTTTTTAGACGAATTCATTCAAGCAACACCGCGTATTGCGTTGGCTATTATTATTGCTATTGTCATCTCCAAACCGTTAGAAATCAAAATCTTCCAAAAAGAAATTGAAACGGTTTTACTCAAAGAAAAAAATGCCATGGCCTTGGCCAACAAAAAACAAGTGGCCAATTATTTCCAAAGCGATGTCGATAAAAACAAAGCCGAAATCGACAGCTTAAAAAGTGACATCGTCAAAAAAGAAAAAGAAGTCAACGATTTATACGCCGTTTACATCACCGAAGCTGAAGGAACAGCCGGAACAAAAAAATTAGGTAAAGGTCCGGTGTACAAAGAAAAACGCGAAAAACACGATGCAGCGCTGAAGCAACTCGATTCGTTAAAAGCAGTCAACGCAGCCAAAATCAAAGAAAAAGAAGCCAAAGCCAAAACCTTACAAGCTGATTTGGACAAAAAAGTCACCGAAACCCAACCCATTATTGACGGTTTTGATGGTTTGATGGCGCGTATTAATGCCTTAAATAAATTGCCTTGGTTGCCCTCATTCTTTATTATGCTTTTGTTTCTAGCTATTGAAACGTCGCCTATTATTGCCAAATTACTTTCGCCCAAAGGTGAATACGATTTCAAACAAGAAGACGCCGAAATGGGTATCAAAAATATGCTGGCGCAAAATCGCTACCAAAGTGAGTTACAACGCACCACTGATGCCGAAATTTACGATAAAGTTTACGCCGACATCAAAGAAGATAAAGAGTTGTACAACTACAAGAAAAAGGGCGCGTTGGAATTACTCAAACTTCAATCAGACGGATTTGTGGAAAAACAAAAACGATCTATGAAGGCATAGTATTTAACCGCAAAGGCGCAAAGTTTTCGCAAGGTTCGCGAAGATTGTAAATATAAAAACCCAACACTTTGAATATGTTGGGTTTTTTATTTGCGTTCTTGGCGTATTTCTTAGCGTTCTTAGCGGTTAAAAATTACATGTAGCTCAGAATTTCTTTCTTTAACGCATCGTATTCGCCTTGCATGATTAAACCGTTATCCAATAACTTTTTGTAGTTCTGCAATTTTTCAAACAATTCGTCTTGTGACAAATCACTCAATTTTTTTTCGACAGAAGTGGGAGTTTCCAGTTTGGGTTCTTCATAAGAAGTATACGCAGTTGTTGGAATAATCTCTGCCAGATTAGTTACTTCTTCAGTAGCCACTTCTTCTATGATTTCTTCAGTGGCCTCTGGTTGAACTTCGGCTTCAACTGGCTTGACTTCTTCGACAACAGGAGCCGAAAAAGCAACAGGGTTTTTCAATAAATCCAATTGTTCTTTCGCATAAGTATACAATTTACGCGCCTGATTTTTGGGCAAATAATCTACGGTATGCGTTAAATCGGATTTGGTTGAAAACGTAAAATCGGCACCCAAGATACCTTCTTTCACAAAACTAGCCGCAATGTCGTCCCAATCGTAATCGATAAATTCCATCGATAACCCCAAATTTTTGGGCTTGCATAGAATAATCCTCTTGTTGGTCACCACAATACTGTCGGGAAGTATTGTTACTGCTGGTTTTTTCTGAACAGCAATGTAGCCTACTTCTTCGTTGGTCATTAACAAATTGTTCAATTTAGAAGTGATTTTTTCAATCGCTTTGGGATCTTGGTCTTCGTTGAGTATTTTCTTTAAATTGTCTATCATGTTTTTTTGAGTTGCTGAGAAACTGAGTCGCTGAGTGACTGAGTCTCCAAAATTTCACTTTCTTTCTTCACAAAAGTAATGCCTAACTTCCTAATTTATCTATTTCAGCCTGCATTTTT
>CAZAJH010000028.1:10736-12397 GCA_964485385.1 uncultured Flavobacterium sp. | reverse complement strand
TTGTAACTTAAGTATTTCTTTAACATTAAGAACTGAATTTATTGATTTTATTTTCGGATGACATCGAGTTGTACATTCCACCTAAAAAAGGAAAATCACACGTCCTTCGAATCATTCGCGAGTTGATCGAATTCCAACCCAAAAGCAGAAAAACGGATTTGTCGCAAGCACTAAAATTTTTATCGGCCACCCAGAAAAAGAAAGCCATTGTGTTTGTCATTTCCGATTTTATGGTAGAGGATGATTACGAAAAAACACTAAAAATAGCGGGAAAAAAACACGATGTAACCGGAATTAGAGTCTACGATATTCGCGAAGAAAAAATGCCCAACATAGGCATTGTGGAAATGGAAGATGCCGAATCAGGAGAATGGATAACGGTAGATACATCATCTTCAAATATCCGACTCAATTACGAGAAAAACTATCAAAATAAAGTCAATTATTTCAAGGATATTTTTTCAAAATGTGGTTCAGGAACTGTAAATACTCGTGTTGACGAAAGTTATGTGACTAAATTGTTAGGCTATTTTAAATCCCGATAACCGCAAAGAACGCAAAGGTTTACACAAGGAACGCTAAGAAAATTTGGTCTGTATGAAACGTGTAAAATCGTAGCAAAACTTAAGGTTATGAAAAAGAGATTATAAATTAAATATTTTACCGTGAGGATTTTAACACAAACCCTTGCGAACCTAGCGAAAGCCTAGCGCCTTTGCGGTTAAAAAATAAAAAATGAAATTAAAGTTATACATACTCTTATTATTCACATCATCACTTTTTTCCCAAAAAGTAACTACGGCTATTGATTCTACTAAAAAGAAAATCGGTGCCGAATTCAAATTGACGCTCAAAACCGAGGTTGATACCAACTCAAAAGTGGTCTTTCCAAATCGGCAATTCATAGGGAATCTCGAAGTGATACAATCGTACAAAATAGATACAATCAAAAAAGGAAGTCGCCATGAATTAATAAAAAAATATGGTCTAACACAATTTGATTCAGGAAACTATTTTGTGGGTCGATTGCCTGTTATGATCAATGGCAAGCCTTATTTTTCAGATAGTTTGAATGTAGAAGTCAAAGAGGTTGTGGTCGATACGTTGAAACAAAAAATGTACGACATCAAAGATATTGCACCCGAAAAAGCCCAAAGCGATTGGTGGAAATACGTGCTGGGTGTGTTGCTTTTAGCGCTAGCCGGCTTCGGTTTGTATCGTTATTTTAAAAACCGTCCAAAAAAGGAAAAACCAGTAGTTGTAGTCGAATACAAATCGCCCATTGAAAAAG
This sequence comes from uncultured Flavobacterium sp., assembly GCA_964485385.1. Classification (GTDB taxonomy): domain Bacteria; phylum Bacteroidota; class Bacteroidia; order Flavobacteriales; family Flavobacteriaceae; genus Flavobacterium. Next base: position 11,106 of record CAZAJH010000028.1, on the reverse strand, counting down.
CCACATCGTTATTGCAACAACTCGAACAAAAAGAATTGTGGCAAAAAGGAGAAATCAAATCGTATTACTCCGAATTGACCGATATTGCTCGAACCTACATTGAAGAGGAAATCCATATTCCTGCCATGGAAAGCACCACTTCTGAACTCATAGAAGCCTTGCGGAGAGCTTCCAAACAAAAAAAACTAAAGTTATCCAACGAAACAGTTGTTCATCTCGAAAAAGTACTCAAACAGGCCGATTTGGTAAAATTTGCCAAGTCAAAACCGCTTGATTTTGAAATTGAGGAAGATAAAAAACGCATTGCCAATACTATCGTTACCATTCACAAGTCTATTCCAAAAGAAATAGAAAAAGAAAATGAACTTGA
>CAZAJH010000028.1:3539-10726 GCA_964485385.1 uncultured Flavobacterium sp. | reverse complement strand
ACGGTGATGGAAAAGGCAGGATATGTCTTATGCAAAAGAAAAAAACAGCCAAAGAATGAAAATAGTAGGAGCTGTAGTAGCAGTACTTGTTTTGGTACTCGGATTTTCTATCATTACCAAAGGCTTTGATTGGACCAAAGATAAAATTTTGGGTAACGAAACCCGTGAATTAGCCGAAGGAGAGTGGATTTACAGCGAATACGGAAACCCAGGAATCAAGCTCGAAACGCCTCAGGTTTTACAACGGTTGGATGTCAAAAAATCACGCTTATTCAAAGAAATGCAGCAATTTAGCTACGGCAAATTGACCGATGATTTTTACATGGGCTTGGGTACATTCAAATACAAAAAAGAAACCAATGTCGATTTAGATAAAGCCGTTGATGAAGCTATAACACAACTCGAAAAAGAAGGAGCAGCCAACATTTTTGTGAAGTCAGAAGATTTTGATACCCAAAAAGGAGTAAAAGGGAAAAGAGCCTACGGAACGCTTACAGCTAAAGACGGCAATAGTTCTGAAAAAAGGTATTACGAAATCCTATTTTTTAGCCAAGAAGGCGGTTTGCAAAAAATAATGATTGCTTTCAAAGAAAACGACGAATTTGGAAAAGATATCACAGAACGCGTTTTTAATTCGGTCGAACTCAAAACAGCACAATAATGAAAGACATCACGTTTTTAAATCCAGAGTTTTTCTTTTTGTTGCTATTGATGCCTGTAATAGTAGCTTGGTATTTATTTAAAAGAAAGCAACTCGCGCCAGCATTGAAGATGAGTTCGGTTAGTGGATTCAAGGGATCAAAGACGCTTTTATCACAAATCAAACCCTACGTATTTGTGTTGCGGGTTTTGGCTTTGTCCTTCTTGGTGATTGCTTTGGCTCGTCCGCGAACGGTCGATATTAGCAACGAAACCAAGTCAACGAAAGGAATTGATATCGTAATGGCAGTCGATGTTTCAAGTAGTATGTTGGCCAAAGATTTACAACCCAATCGATTGGAAGCACTCAAAAAAGTAGCCAAGTCGTTTGTTGAAAATCGGCCTAATGACCGCATTGGAATTGTGGTTTATGCTGCCGAAGCCTACACCAAAACGCCTGTCACAAGTGATAAGGCCATTGTGTTGGATGCAGTTGACGAAATCAAATACGACAATGTACTGAGCGACGGAACAGGAATCGGAATGGGTTTAACAACCGCTATTAATCGATTGAAAGAAAGCAAAGCCAAAAGCAAAGTAATTATTTTGTTAACTGATGGTGTCAACAATGCGGGTTTTATCGAACCAGAAACTGCCTCTGAAATTGCACGCGAATACGGAATTAAAGTCTACACCATCGGAATTGGAACCAACGGAAACGCACTTTTTCCGTATGCAATTGCTCCTACAGGAGAGTTGTTGTTTAAAAAATTACCGGTTGAAATTGACGAAAAATTACTCAAAACCATTGCAAAAAATACGGGAGGAAAGTATTTTCGTGCCACGAATAATAGTAAGTTAGAAGAAATTTATAATGCTATTGATAAGCTAGAGAAATCGGAAATCAAAGAGCTTAAATTTTATGATTACGACGAAAAGTACCGCCCTTTTGTATGGATTGCGGGAATTTTGTTGCTGTTAGAGATTATTTTAAGAAAAACCATTTTTAGAAGTTTTATATAAGATGTTTGAACTAGAAGAAAAAGGGTATTTGTATTTGCTATTGCTCCTTCCTATTTTGTTGGGATTGTTTTTCTATGTTCAATGGTGGAAAAAGAAAAAGCAAACCGAATTTGGCGACTTGGATTTGATTCAAAAATTGAGTCCAGAAAAATCACTTTTTAAACCTATTTTGAAGTTTGGCGTGGTTTTGTTGGCTCTGGTTTTTCTGATTTTGGGATTGGTTAACCCGAAGATGGGCACCAAAGTAGAAAAAGTCAAACGAGAAGGAATCGATATTGTTTTTGCTATTGATGTATCAAAAAGTATGTTGGCTGAGGATGTTTCGCCCAATCGGTTGGAAAAAAGCAAGCAATTGGTGTCGCAAATCATCAATAAATTAGGTGACGATCGCATCGGAATCATTGCCTATTCCGGAAGTGCGTTTCCTGTGTTGCCCATTACTACTGATTATAGTGTGGCCAAAATGTTTTTGCAAAGTATGAGTCCGAGTATCATTTCTTCGCAAGGAACATCCATAGATCAGGCGATTGATTTATCTACCCAATTTTTTGATAAGAAAGACAAAACCCGAAAGTTATTAGTGATTATTTCCGACGGTGAAGATCATTCCAATGATGCCGAAGAAGCAGCTGAAGACGCCAAAGATTTGGGAATCAAAATTATTACCATTGGTGTCGGAACCGAAAATGGCGGCCGAATTCCACTAAAACAAAACGGTTTTTTGGTAGATTATCAACGAGATAAAAACGACCAAGTGGTAGTGACCAAACGCAATCCAGAGGTATTAACGAGCATAGCCAAAGTGACCAATGGCAATTATATAGACGGCAACAACACCAAAAATGTAGTCGATTTTATTTCAGATAAACTCAAAAATATCGATAAGAATGAATTCGAAAACATTCAAATAGCTAATTTTCAGTCGCAATTTCAATGGTTTTTGGGTGTCGCATTTTTCTTACTATTGCTGGATGTATTTTTGTCTGAGAAAAAAACAAAATGGGTAAAAAAGTTGAATTTATTCAATGAAAAAGAATGAGAAAAGTAATTCTATATAGTGTGATCTTGATTTCTTTTTTGGTTCAAGCCCAGAAAAAGGAAAAAGATGTTCATTTGCCCGAAGGGAATGAAGCATTTACAGCAAAAAAATACAATTTGGCAGAAGCCGAATACCGCGTTTCCGAAGCCAAGTTCAACCAAAAAGCCAAATCGTCTTACAATTTAGGAAATGCTATTTACAAACAAAATCAACCTTCGGAAGCCAAATACCACTATTTGGTCGCATTGAACAAGGCTAAAACGCGTCCAGAAAAGCACCAAGCGTACCATAATTTGGGCAATTGTTTGATGACCGAAAAAGAATACGGTGGCGCAGTAGAAGCCTACAAAAATGCGTTGCGCAACAATCCAGCAGACGAAAAAACGCGCTATAATTATGCCTTAGCAAAAAAAATGTTGAAGGAAAATCCGCCTAAAGCGAGCGACGACAAAAACAAAAATAAAGATAAAAAACAAAAAGAAGATCAAAAGAAAAGTCCAGATAAAGACAAAGAAAAAGAGAAAAACGAAGACCAAAAAGACCAAGATAAAAATCAGAATAAGCCCGATCCAAAAGAAGGCGATAATCCACAAAAACAATCCACAGGAATCAACAAGCAAACGCTGGAGAGTATGCTGGATGCGGTAAACAATGAAGAGAAAAAAGTACAAGATAAGGTCAATTTACAAAAGGTAAAAGGCAAACCAAAACCGGCCGAAAAAGATTGGTAATTGAAAAAGAAAATGAAAAGAATACTGATTTTATTTGTCGCATTACTTTCTAGTTCAATTTGGGCTCAAGTTCAGTTTGAAGCCAAGTTGAGCAAGAATTCGTTGGGTATTAACGAACGACTTCGTGTTGATTTTACAATGAATATCGATGGCGATAATTTTACACCACCCAATTTTGAAAGTGCTGGTTTCCGAATTGTAGGCGGTCCGAGCCAAATGGTAAGCCAGTCGTGGGTAAATGGTCGGAGTTCATTCAACAAATCCTATTCTTATGTGTTGATGCCGCTCAAAAAAGGAAATTTAGTCATCAAACAAGCCACAATCGAATACAACAATCAAATTTATAAAACCAATCCTATTCGGGTAACCATTGGCGATGCGGTAGACGAACAATACGATCCTTACGGCAATCCTACACGACCCACTCGACCCGTTGTTACGGCCATAGGTAAAGAAGGTGTGCAGTTGGTTGCAGAAATTTCCAATACCAATCCTTATGTTAACGAACCAATTACGATTTTGTATAAGATTTATGTCAACAATCGTACTTCGGTAGCCGGTTGGCGTGAAGCTGCAAAACCCAAATACGAAAACTTTTGGAGTCAATCTGAAAGTATCGATGCCGATAAATTGCAGATACAAAATACGGTTTTTAGAGGCGAAAACTACCGAATGGCGGTATTGCGTAAAACAGTTCTGTATCCGCAAAAAGCAGGTAATCTAACCATCGAACCACTTGCATTGGATGTTGAGGTTGAAGTACCAACTGGGCGAGTTGATTTTTTTGGGGATATCGAAAAAGTCATCCAAAACAAACGTGTCACAGCCGGAAGCAAAACAATTACGGTAAAACCTTTGCCAGAAGCAGGTAAGCCCGCCGATTTTTCGGGTGCAGTGGGGCAATTTGATTTTGTTGTTTTGCCCTCTTCAACCATTTCTAAAAACGGCGAATCAATCGATTTGACCGTGAGCGTTTCTGGAAAAGGTAATTTAAAATTGTTTGATTTACCTAAACCTCAGATGCCCGCAGCACTCGAATTGTATGATCCAGTTCACAACGAAAACGTATCAACTACTATTGGCGGAATGACAGGAAGTATATCAGACAAGTACACCATCGTTCCACAATCAAAAGGGAATTACCAAATCAAATCGATTCGATTTACGTATTTCGATTTGGGGTCAAGAACCTACAAAACACTTTCTTCAGAAAACATCAATATTAAAGTGCTTGATGATCCAACAGGTGCTTTGGCTAGCAATTCATCTAAAAACAAAGGGAAACAAGCTGTCGAGAAAGCCAGAACGTTTGCCTATATCAAACAAAAAACTCACTTGGTTGCTGGTGAAGCTGAGCCTTTTTTGGGCTCGATTTGGTTCTACAGTTTGACTATTCTGCCGTTGCTCGCCATTCCGTTATTGGTTTTTGTTCGACGCAAAAAAGCAGCTCAAAATGCCGATGTAATGGGTAATCGCATCAAAAGGAATAATGCTTTGGCAAAGAGATATTTATCTGAAGCCAAGCTGCATCTGACCGACAAAGAGCCGTTTTACATCGCGCTAGAAAAAGCCCTTCACAATTTTTTGAAAGCCAAATTGAACATAGAAACAGCTGAAATGAGTAAAGAGCGAATCACTGAAATTTTGCTGGCGCGAAAAGCAGATGCAGCTACTGTATCACAGTTTATTGCGTTAACCGAAAACTGTGAGTTTGCAAGGTATGCTCCGTCTACTAGCGACACCATTCAAAACGATTACGATCAGGCTGTAACTATTATTTCCGAATTAGAAAAGCAAATTGTATAATCATGAAAAAATTTCGGTATCTATTTTTATTGATTTCTCCCATTTTATGGGCACAAAGCGCTTTTGAACAAGGCAATCAGTTTTATCAAAAAGAGCAATTTCAAGAAGCTATCAACAGCTACGAAAGTGTTTTAGCATCCGGAAAACAGTCGGCAGAACTGTATTTTAATTTAGGAAATAGCTACTACAAATTGCACAAAGTGGCTCCAGCGATTTACAATTTCGAAAAGGCCTTACAACTCAATCCAAGTGACGTTGATATCCAAACCAATCTCGAGTTTGCAAGGAAAATGGCTATTGACGACATCAAAGAAGTACCCCAAGTTGGCTTCGGTAAACTCATTCATGATTTTACATCAAGTTACCATTACGATACTTGGGCTTGGATTACGGTGGCATTAGCGTTTCTCTTATTCGGTTTTTTTGCAGGGTATTATTACTCACCAACAGCATTCAGAAAACGACTTTTTTTCTCAGGAATGTGTTTGACTTTGGTCGGAATGGGCATCAGTTTTTCATCTGGAATGACCGAAAAAAACCGCATAAACAGTGAAAAACCAGCTATTGTTTTTGCAGATAAAGCTGAAGTAAAAAGCGAACCCAAAGCCAATAGTACGAATGCGTTTGTACTACACGAAGGAACTAAAGTCTACATTTTAGAAAGTGTTGCCAATTGGAAAAAAATCCAAATTGCCGACGAAACTACGGGTTGGATTGAAAGTGAGCGTATTAAGGAGTTGAACTAGTGGTCAGTGGTCAGTTTCTGTGTTCAGAGAAGGCAGAAAATCTGTGAAAATTTATCGAATTTCTTTAATCTGAGTTTAAAAAAAACACTAATCAGTTGTATTAGTTTCATTTTCAGCAACACTACTTTTCAAATCGTTAAACCAATCGGTCAAAACGGGCAACAGTACTTCTGAAGTTTCCAAAATCGGGTTAAAAAACAACGAGTTTTCCTGCGTTTCTTTACTCACGAAGGCGTTGTTGATATTTACTTTCTGCAGCAAACCAAGCACAATTCCCAACAACAAAATCGTTTTGACAACGGCAAATAAAGCACCGCCCAATTTGTTCAACCATCCCAAAAACACAAAATCAGCTAGTTTCGAGAACACTTTGGCCAACGCATGAATCGCAACTACTACTGCAATTAAAGTAATCACAAACGCAGCGACTTTAGCCGTTTTACTATCACCAATGAATTCACCTACAACATACGAAAACTTAACCGCAAGATATATACCAATAAAAAACGACACCAACGACGCCAACTCCACAAAAAGGCCATTTTTTATTCCGCGAAAAGCGCTCAATACCAATAAAATAGCGAAAACAATATCAATAAAATCCATAAAATAGAATTAAAATTCAAAGATAGATTAAAACAAGTAAGAAGCAAGAGAGAAGACTTACTTGTGATTTAAACTGTATATTTGCACTATTAACCAAAGTAGCGAGAAGTCTTTCTTCTTTCTTCTTTTCTCTTTTCTCTAAAAATGTCACGAGATATACAACTCAAAAACCGCTGGGAAAAAGTAGTCGAAATCCTTTCTAATCAATTTGCCGATGGAGAAACACTCGACTTAGATGCTATTATTTACTTAATTGGCGTTCAAGAACTCGGAAAGTTCAAACGCGTTTTTTCCAAAGATGAAAAAGTCAACTTGATGCACATAGCCATTTGCCGTTTGCTCGAACCGTATGGCTATTACGAGTTCGATTATTTCGACAAAGATGGTTGGCCACATTACAAAGTCAAAGAAGAGTTGCCGCCTTTAAAAGCTGGTGAACAAACCATTTTAATGAAAGATGCCATCGTGAATTATTTTGTGGAGAAAGAAGTGATTGATTAGTTTCAGGTTTCAAGTTTCAGGTTTCAAGTTTCAAGTTTCAAGTTTCAGGTTTAGGTTTTGGGAACATTCTTGAAAGATTTTAAAGTTTAGGTCATC
>CAZAJH010000028.1:0-3439 GCA_964485385.1 uncultured Flavobacterium sp. | reverse complement strand
GTTTCAGGTTTAGGTTTTGGGAACATTCTTGAAAGATTTTAAAGTTTAGGTCATCAGTATTGCTTAAAAACTCAAAATTACCTTTGCGTCCTTGCGCCTCTATGAGAAACACATAAAAAAACCTTGCGAACTTTGCGGTTAAATAACTAAATTTGCACCTTTACCAAAAGACCATGATAGATAAGATTAAAGCTCATATCGAAGAAGCTAAAGCATTCAACACCAAAAATGCAGCAGCTTTAGAACAATTTCGCATCAAATATTTAGGAAGTAAAGGCTTGTTGAAAGAATTATTCAATGAGTTCAAAAATATTCCCAACGAACAGAAAAAAGACTTCGGACAGGTAATCAATACACTCAAAGCCGTTGCCGAGGAAAAAGTCAAAACTATTCAAGAGGAACTCGAAAGCAAAGAGCAAATGTCGAGTATTTACGGCGATTTATCACGTCCAGGCGAGCCAATCGAAATCGGCTCACGTCACCCAATATCGTTGGTAAAAAACCAAATCATCGATATTTTTTCCACCATCGGGTTCAACGTTTCTGAAGGTCCAGAAATCGAAGACGATTGGCACAATTTTACCGCATTGAACTTGCCCGAATACCATCCGGCGCGCGACATGCAAGACACGTTTTTTATCCAAACCAATCCCGATATTTTGTTGCGTACGCACACGTCTTCTGTACAAGTACGCTACATGGAAAATAACAAACCGCCCATTCGAACCATTTCGCCCGGAAGAGTATTCCGTAACGAAGCGGTTTCCTCACGTTCACACTGTATTTTCCACCAAGTAGAAGGATTGTACATCGACAAAGAAGTTTCGTTTGCCGATTTGCAACAAACCTTGTTGTATTTTACCAAAGAAATGTTCGGAAAGTCAAAAATCCGTTTGCGACCAAGTTATTTCCCGTTTACTGAACCCAGCGCTGAGGTGGATATTTATTGGGGTTTAAAAACCGAAACCGATTACCGCATCACCAAAGGAACAGGTTGGTTGGAAATTATGGGCTGCGGCATGGTCGATCCCAACGTACTTAAAAATTGTGGCATCAACCCCGATGAATACACTGGTTTTGCCTTCGGAATGGGAATCGAGCGCATTGCCATGTTGTTGTACCAAATTGGCGACATCCGTATGTTCTACGAAAACGACGTGCGCTTCTTGGAGCAATTCAAGTCATCAATTTAGTCGAAAGTTGAAAGTTGAAAGTCGAAAGTTTTTTGTTTTTAGAAGCAGACATTTTTTGTTCTATCGACTACTTGTCCCGCTTTCCGTTGCAATCTTGCCAAAAAAGGCAAGGATTTCCACTGCATTCGGGGCTATAATAGAAATGTAGTAGTTCAATATAAACTTAGCGAACCTTGTGTAATCGTAGTGCCTCTGCCTACCGGCAGGCAGGTTTGCGGTAAAGTAAAAAAACAAACAATAAGTAAAGAACGGAGAGATTGCTTCGTTCCTCGCAATAATATGAAATCCGATATAGTAATTCCAAAAGTAGAAAACGTTTTCCTCGCCGCCGTTCAAGAATGGAGTGACGATTTCATGGAAAAAGTATGGTACATCTATCTAGTCAACGATTCTGATTTTGATTTGGATAGTGTAATGGTCGTTTCCAAAGCCTTCGGAACCATCGATGGTGAAATGAAGAAAACCTCATTGCTGCGTCATGCCTTCATGCAAGTTCCATCGGTTTCGGTAGTAAAAGTAGAACTAGTAGAGAAAAGTGTGTTGGCGTTGAACAACGAATTTATGGTAACGTACTTCATCGGTAATACCTTGTACGACAAAAAATTCACTTTTCGTAAAAATACGATCAACGAACGCGCCACAGAGGAAGTACCCATTTTGTTTGTTAACGGCGTAATTGTGCGTTAACAACTCTTCGAGGGTTTGTCTTTACGATTTGTTTTTTTGCATTTGTTTCCAATTGAAATAACCCAAAACAAAAATACCTACACCAATATAAACTACAGCGCGTAGGTAAAAATTATACGATGTAATTTGTTCCATCAACGGCTTTTCTTGGAGTTCAAATAAGGTCATAAAAACAGTCATAAAAACGCCCCAAAAGCCACCCATTTTCAATTGGTATTTCCATCTTTCGCTCATAGTAAATCTTTTTCTAATTAAAATTCTGCCTTTTCTGCGACTGTGACTGCGACTGACAATTGACAAACTAATCCAACTTCTCCGTCAATTTTTTAAACGTACTTTTCGCCTCTTTTCCTTCATACAAAATCTCGTAAACGGCATCAATGATGGGCGTTTTGGCTTTGTATTCTTGGTTGAGTTTGTACGCACTTTTTACCGCATAATAGCCTTCGGCCACCATACTCATTTCCATCATGGCACTTTTTACGGTGTAGCCTTTTCCGATCATATTGCCAAACATTCTATTGCGTGAGAAAACCGAATAACCCGTAACCAGCAAATCGCCCAAATACGCCGAATTGTTGATGTTGCGTTTCATTTTGTGCACTTTTTTGATGAATTTTTTCATCTCGCGAATCGCGTTGCTCATGATTACCGATTGAAAATTGTCGCCATAGCCCAAACCATGTGCAATTCCGGCTGCGATGGCGTAAATATTTTTCAACATCGCGGCATATTCAGTGCCAATGATGTCATCAGAAATTTTGGTTTTGATGTAGTTGCCCGACAAAACTTTAGCCATGACTTTGGCTTTTTTCGAATCGCCACAAGCAATAGTCAAATACGAAAGACGTTCTAAGGCTACTTCTTCAGCATGGCAAGGTCCAGTAATTACACCAATATTGTGGTACGGAATATCGTATTTTTTATGAAAATGTTCGCCTACAATCAAGAAGGTTTCAGGAACAATTCCTTTAATGGCGGAGAAAATTACTTTGTTCTCTAAGCTTTCGGTTAGTTTTTCTAGTTCAGTACTCAAAAAAGCTGAAGGAATAGCAAAAATAAGGTAATCGGCATAGGCAACGGCCTCGTTGATATCAGAAGTCAAGCGCAATTTTTTAATATCAAATTCAACCGAACTCAAGTAATTCGGGTTGTGTTTTTGCGAATGAATATGGTCGATGGCCGATTGGTTGCGCATGTACCACGCAATTTCGTTGAGGTTTACGCAAAGCATTTTAGCAATAGCTGTGGCCCAGCTTCCTCCACCGATTACGGCAAACTTTGGATTTTCAGTCATTTTGAACAAGTTTGAAAAATCAAAAATACTCAATTTTAACGGGAATGGCAAACCTACTACTATGGCCCTAGCCCAGCCTACCGGCAGGCAGGTTGGAATGTACAGCTAGATCAGCTAAAAATTAACGTAAAATTATGACATCCAATATACTAAATCAAAAAATGACACGTTATATAATTGAGTTAGTAAAAAAAATTTAGTTAAATTTTTGTTTCGGGTTGAAAGAAAGGCGTTCAGGAAGTAATTCGTGAACGCCTTTTGA
>CAZAJH010000027.1:4332-12495 GCA_964485385.1 uncultured Flavobacterium sp. | reverse complement strand
TTCGCGTTTGTTGAAAAAATATTTTGATAAAGGCTAGAACATTCGAATGGCTCTTATACTTAAATTAAATTGTCCAGAACCTAAATTCATTCCAAAGTTCGAATCATAAAATCGTATAAAAGAGGGATTTGTATTTGACACAAAAAAATACTTAGGAACAATTCCCCCTATAATGTTTCTATTTCCATGAATAGCTAACCATTCACCTTCATTGGGAAGATGCCAATCAGAATAGGAATTTAAAACCAAATTATTACAAATATTATGAGCCGCTGTTGGACTAGTATTTTGAGATACCATCAGATTTGTGTTTGCCACTCCATCTCCTATATTTACACCAAACGAACCTGTGTATGGAAACTCCGAACTTACATCATAATTACCCAAATCATATTGAGAAAGTATGATTCCATTTTGATTGGGTCCAACGTATCCAGGATCACTTGGTTGCAAGAAGTAAGCAATAATTCCGCCTTGATGAAAGCTTCCGATAGATAAGTTTGGACTTGTTGTAAAGGTAACTTGATTTCCGTAACCTGTTCCAGCGACATTTGTAGCATACGCTCTCAAATAATAGGTTGTATTGGGTAATAATCCATTAGCTATTCCTGTAAATGTTCCTAATCCACTTCCATTTATTGATAAATCATTTGCAATTGTTGGGTTTGGTAATGTACTCCAACAAAGGCCTTTTTGGGTAACTGCAGATCCGCCATGATTGGTAACATTTCCTCCTGAATTTGCTACTCCATTTGGTGTTCCGCTGATTGGATCAGTTGTAACAGTAGGTACAACAGGACTAAAAGTAGTAAAAACAACTTGATTACCATAGGATACACCTGCACTAGTGATTACGTAAGCTCTAACATAGTATGTTGTATTAGGTAATAAATTCTGTAGATATCCATAAAATGGTCCTGTTGAAATATTATTGGTTCCCGTAACAGTATATTGATTTGCAACAGTTGGATTGGGTGAAGTATTCCAGCATAATCCATATCCTGAAATTAATGATCCGCCAGAAGCAGTTATTCCAGTAGTTAACAAATTTCCTCCTCCTGGAACAGAAGAAACAAAATTCGTTTGATTGGGAATGGGATCAGTTGTTAAAGTTGGAAATGTTCCGCCACTCCAACTCGGAATATTCGATGAATTCAATTGCAAAAACTGCCCAGGTGTTCCCACCGGAATCATTACCCACGAAGTTCCGTTCCAGTATTTCATATCGCCTACCGCTGTTCCGGGTGTTTCACTTCCGCCCGCATTGGCAGCAAACAAAGCATAAGGAACACTAGACAATTGTGTAGTTCCTGCAATCGTGTAGTTTGTACCACCAGCTGGGTCGGTCTCGGTCTTGATAAAATAGGGACCATTGGCCCAATTAATGGTAGAAAAACTACCTGAAACGACTGTACCTGTTCCTATTTCTAAGGATACCAAACCATTTGGATTTGTGGTTAATGTTTGTGTTTCGGTATAAACACTGGGGCCTAAAATAGTACCTTGTAGTATACTGATTCGCATTCCTACAGTGGCGGAAGTTACCAAAACATTAGATGTATTTCTAATAACAGCTTGGTAACTCATTTTTTGTGGTGCTTGGGCTTGAGCAATCGAAAAGAAACAAGTGGCAAGAAGCACAACAGTTTTGGTGATTAAAGAGAATTTTATTTTCATGATTCAACTATTTTAGTGTTTTGTTTTACAATTTATTATCGTTTTATAACTCGAATTGTTTCTGTTTTTTCGTCTTGGGTCACAATTACATTATATACACCTGATGCATATTTTTGTCCAAATCCAATGGTTGGCAATTCGTCAATAGTAACAAGGCTATTCTCAACAAGTTTTCCTAACATATCATATATACGAACTTGAAGTGGTGAATTACGCTGCGTTTTTACTTCTATCATAAAACTATCATGGTACGGATTGGGTGATGCAAAAACAGCAAATTCCCCCAATAACTCGTCTGAAACTGCCCTAATAACAGCAGGTGTTGTGATGGTACAAACCGAACCGTAAGGCCCGAAAACCGCTCCTATTTTTACACTTACATCTACATTGTAAACGGTATTGGGTACTAATCCTGTAAACTGATTTAATGTAAACATCCGCAACGGATTATCCACCATACTGTTGTAAGCTAAACTAATGTTTGTGAGGCGAAATCGGTATACTGATGCCGAAGAAATTAAATTGGCGAATAGGGTTTGCGAACCGCTCGTTGCAGTAATTCCACATTGGGATAATTGTATTTGTGTGGTTGGAAAATTGGGTGTGGTAATGTTACAAACCGGACCATAAGCCGTATAAGTTCCGTCGTAATTTTTGAGTGCTACATCTACTTTATAAGTGGTACTGAAGTCAATTGCTGGAGCAGATAAAAATGACATTTTATATACACGCAGCGGATTATCATAGGTTTGAGAAACTAGAGTCACTGGATGTGTAATTCGAAAACGATACCCCGACACAAAATTAACATTATCAGCAAAAATATCATCCGTCATACTGGATAAGGTAGTGTTGCATTGAATGGTTCTAATTTTGGTTGACGCATTGGGAGTTGTAACATTACAAGGAACTCCATAAAAAGGCTGCCAAACTAAACCGATTTTTATGGCTACCTCAATTTGGTAAGTTGTGTTGTAGGCAAACATGGCCAAATCGGTAATCTTAAACGAACGTGTAGGTTTATCAATAGATTGAATATCTATTGGATTTGTACTGGGTACGTTAGCAATCACTTTGGTCACTCTAAAACGATACCCTGAGGCAATCGGAACATTATCGGCTAAAATACTCAGATTGATAGCTGTTAATGTTACACCGCATTGCGAATTCTGAACCTTTGTCAATATGGGGTTAACTGCCGTTTGTTGTACCCCTTGAATGACTGAACCATTACTGCCAAAATAGGTGGAATACAATACCTGTCCGGCAGAAAAACTCATCGTTCCTCCTGTTCCTGATGCTTCACCACCAGAAGCCACAACTGATTGCTGGGCTTGAATCGAGGCAAAACGGATTAATAGTACTATAAAAACGAATACTGTTTTTTTCATAAGTAAAAGTATAAATGACACTTACTGTAAATTAGCACATTCCAATATTGAATATGCGAAATCGAAACTCATACAAATTTTAACATTTTAACAACACAAAAAATCCCTTAAATTAGGGATGCTTAGCAATGGAGATTAAAAACTGATGGAGATAAAAAACGCTATGGTTTTAGGTTTTTATAAAAATAGGCTATGGCTTCTCCTAGCGAGGAAATGTGGAGTTTTTCATAGATATGTTTGGCGTGGGTATTGACCGTTGTGTAGCTTAAACCCAATTTATCGGCCACCATTTTATAGCTCAATCCTTCGGCTAAAAGTGATAATACTTCTGTTTCTTTGGGTGATAACGGATTGTGAACTTGGGTTGGTTTAAAATGATCCAAAACCTTTTGGGCTATCGCCGGATTCATGGCAGCGCCACCTTGGTACACTTCTTCAATAGCTTGAAGAATACGCTGTGGTTTATCGTTCTTTAGTATGTAGCCACTAGCGCCATTTTTGATACTAGTAAAAATTTTATCACTATCGTCAAAGGCTGTTTGCATTAATACCCTTACTTCGGGGTAATTCGTTTTTATCAAACGTAAACCCTCAAGACCGTCAACCTCTGGCATATTAATATCCATCAAAACAACATCTGGATAATACGTTTCAATGTCCCGAAGTACATCAGCACAGTTTGCTCCTTCTCCAACAAAGTGTAGCTCGTCATTGAGCATCAATAGTGCTTTCAAACTATCGCGTCGTTCGTTACTATCGTCGTATATAAAAATGCGAATGGCCATAAAACAAATGTAATAATCTTCAACTAGCAATTCATCCCTCAATCAAGGGATAGAGGCAATTGTGCCCTAACTTGCGTTCCATGGTTTAATTCAGATTCTATCGTAATCGTTCCATGCAATTCATCGACTCGTTTTTTCATATTGGGAAGACCGTTTCCTGTCACCTGATGTATGTCAAAACCAACTCCGTCATCTACAATAGCAATAAAAATGGTATCTTGTTTGACGTACACATCAACACTCAAATGGGTTGCTTTACTGTATTTTGCGGCATTGTTTATTGCCTCTTTGATCAATAAAACAATATTTTTTCGTAACGTAATATCGGTAATTGATTGGTCTAGTTTTTTATCAAATTGAATACTGTAATTGATATTTGTTGCTCCTAGAATGTCATTGGCAAAATTTTTCACTCTGGTACTCATCGACATGAATTCGTCTTTACCCGGTTTCATACTCCAAATAATATCGCCAATCTTGTCGGCAAGATTTTTGGATTGGTTTTCAATTTTTTCCAATGCTTTTTTGGCTTCATCAGGCTTATTGTCAATAAGTTGATTTGCCACCGAACTATTAATTTGAAGGCTACTCAAAGTAGCGCCAATATCATCATGTAAATCGGCAATTATTTTACCTCTTTGTTGCTCCAGAGCCATTTTTTGTTGGAACTCAATTTTATGTTGATTCAATTTGCGCTGGTGGTGAATCCAAAACACAAAAGCCGTCAATCCAAAGACAATCATAACCAAAAACCAAATAGTAGCATAGAAGGGAATGGCAATTTCAAACTTTAGCTTTCGCACATAGCGACTGTAATTGTTATTCACATCAACAGCTCGAATATAGAGCAGGTGTTCGCCTCCTTTGAGGGAAAGATTGAGTGTTTGCCCGGACAAATCGATCCAATTTTTGGTATCGTTCAACGCATATTGAAAATGTTTAAAATGTCCCGACAACTCTACCCCTGCCAATTCGATTGATATGTTTTTTTCGTCTTTATTTAAAAAATAGTGGGCTTGGATTGGCTTCTTTTTGTTATTGACCAATACGCGAATCACATGGGGTTGTATGTCAAATTTTTTGAATTGGATAGCCGTTGGAATTACCGAAATTCCGTTACCCGTTGCTACATAAAGAGTATCCGAAAACAAAGCTAAATCATTTACTACATTTGAACTCAGTCCGTCTGAACTTGACAGTTTATGAATCGTGTAGCGCAATCGATTATTCAAGAAAGTATACTTCAACAAATGAACTCCCGATTTACTAGCTATCCATAACTTGTTTTTTTGCATCACCAAATCGGTTATGGTTTCGGGTAAGTCGCTATTATTAGTCACCGAAGCTACTTTCTGATTGTTATGATAAAAAAACAAATCGCCCTTTTCCGTAGCCACCCACATCAACTGTTTTTCACAGGCCAATACGGCTGGTTTATTGTGTTTGTACATTTCTTGATGAGGCAACTTTTGGTATTGATTGTTATTATAGTCGTAATAAAAAATACCTTGCGGACTTACATAATACAGTGACTTATCGTCTTTTTTGGCGATGTTCAAGATTCGTTCTTTGGTGCTATTGAGTGTTTGGTATTGTTCTGTAATTGCATTCATTTTGAGCAAACCATTCAAAGAGCCTAAAATCATAATACTATCGTTGAGTTGGATAGCCGATTTAATGGCACAAACGCCTTTTCGATGCGAATCAAAAATAGTTTGGCATCGGTGCAAATCGGAGCTAAATCCGGCATCGCCAAAAGCTATGGCTTTCTTTTGGGTGTAAATCAAGTCTCTAATCCAAAAATTCTTATCCGTTGCTTGTATCGAATACCATTTGGAGCCGCTAGGTTGCTTTTGAAAAACTTGACCGTTGTAGTTACCCGCAAAAAGTTGATTGGGTTCGACACAAATACTCAAAAAATTTGAATTCATCCCCTTGTCAGCAGTAGCGATCGTCGCTATTTGAAATAAATCATAGTACAACAAACCATTTTCTAACGTACCTATCCATATTCGTTTGCCTTTGTCAATATATGCACTGTTGACTTTGCCCTTTACTTGTAAAGTAATTTTTAGTTGCAGGGTTTTTAAATCATACAAATGCACTAAACCACTTGCGCCGATAATACTTAGGTACGCATCCGATATTTTATACCAAACCATATCATCTGGAAATGTAATGATTTGCATATCAAATGTAAAAGGTTGCCATTTGAAATTAGAAAATACTACAATCTGATTGGTTTTGTGCAAACTATACAAGCGATTCTTGTGCGCAAATTGTGTTAAAGCCTTGGCAGAAGGAATGCTAAGTGTATCGATTACTTTTCCATTGATAGCGAAAAAATGTTGTGACTCATTGTTTAGGTCTTTTACCCAAAAAGACAATTGACGGTTTTTGAGATTGATATAACCTTTGGAATAAGAAGAGCTTGTATGATATACTTTGGTTTTGGCTACATCAAAATGACCCAAATCACTATAAAACCGAATCGAACCATTGGGCAAAAACGAATGGTTGAGAAGCGAATTCGAAATCCTATTCACTTCTTGATTCGATTCAATACTTACAAAAGTGTTTGCGGTTTCATCAAAATAGCTAGGTAATTCTTTGTAACAATTAGCCCAAACAATGCCGTCTTGATCCGTAATGACTTGCAATACATCATTGGAGGGTAAACCATTTTTTACGGTGTAGGTATAAAAATTTTTCCCATCAAAGCGGGCCAATCCATTATCTGAAGTTACCCATAGAAAACCCTTGTTATCCTCAACAATATCATAAATGTGATTACTGGGTAAACCCTCTTTGGTAGTAAACTGATTGGCCAATTGGTATTGTTGTGAAATACCAATTGTAATCCCCAAAAAAAGGTGAAATAACGTAACTATCAAATGTTTTTTAGGTACCATTAACGGTGCTTTTGCCAACTCAAGTTAACCAAATCTAGTATATTTTGCCCTAAAATAAAAGCCTATTTTGCACGTTGCTCTCGAATTCACAATTTACCGATAAAAAAGAACAGAAAATTGTTTTATATGTATTTTTTTTCTTACATTTATTTTTAATTTTTTCTTAAAACTAAATGTAAAACAGCAATAATAAATTAATTATCAAAAACTTAAAGCTACGATACGCAACCGCATCCCCGATTTTAAAAAAGGGTGTTTTTCCTGTGTTTTTTGTAAGATGAATGCGATATTTTTGTAATAACTATCAAACTAAAAACTAAAAAAAATGAGTACAAAAATTATTTCTATTCAACAAGCAATCGAGATGAAAAACGAATACAAATCTCGTATCAAGCCTCTTATTGAAAGTAACAAAGGTAGTGGCTATAAAGCAACAGAATACGCTTGGATTGACATCGATTCACTAAAAAATTATGTTGCCCTTTTGGAGGAAGTAAGCAAGAAAAATGGAACTTCCATATCGGGAATTCGCGTTTATTTTTCCGCCTATCCCGAAAGTGGTGCCTTAGATCCAGATTATGCGGGCAGAGAAACCATATTTATGGTTCCTACAGTTGAAGTGCCATCAACCACTTTGTCTACGGCTCATCCGAATTTGAAGCACCTTCCGTTTTGTATTAATCCTAGCGATAAACTAGACAAACACGCTGGCGCAATTGAAATCATTGATGGTCTTTTGCATAGCAATGATAATGCCGTAGCGCATAAAACTACTGATTACAACAATAAAACTAGTTTGGTTTTGAATGAAATGAGCTTAACTCCTCCTCCAGGATAGTCGCAATGATACTAATATATGGATATTAAGAATTTACCTATTGTAGAAATTAAAAATGGAATTTTGATTTTACAAGTAGTTACAGCTATAGTAGGTAGCATATACTACTACAAATACAAACATTCTAATTTAAAATATTTGTCTTACCTTTTATGGTATATTGTAATAAACGATACTATAGCTGCTTATTACAGTGAGCATGTATGCAAATACAATGCATCTTTTTATAATATTTTTCAGATAATATCTTTTAGTTTCTACTTTACTATTTTTAAGAATAGTATTAATAGTGTTAAATTCAAAAAAATAATATCCTACTTTATCATTTTGTATTACATATCATTCATAATAAATGTATTCATATCTAATTTTATTGAATCTTATTTTTCATTTTCTTATGTAGTAGGTGCTTTGTTTATTATTTCAAGTATCATAATGTTCTATTCCGAGATACTGAATTCCGATAAAATAATCAATATCAATCGAATGCTGATTTTTTGGATAAGTATAGGGCTCTTGGTCAGCTATCTTCCAAATATACCATTCTACATAATCCGTAA
>CAZAJH010000027.1:0-4322 GCA_964485385.1 uncultured Flavobacterium sp. | reverse complement strand
TATTTGTAACAAAATACTTTTTAGTTTTCACAAACAATATAATACTAATTTCTGGTTTTATATGGAGCGCCAAGGAGAAGAAGGAATAGTTGTTGCAATTATTGTATTGTTTAGTTTATGTGTAATTTTAATTATACTATTTACTATTTTCCAAAAAAAGAAAAACGTTCTTTTACTTAAACAAGCTGAGGATAAAAAACAATTTGAAAGAGAAATCAATGAGTCGCAAGTAGAAATTAGAGAACAAATTCTGCGAAGCATTAGTTGGGAATTGCATGACAATATTGGGCAATTGCTTACTTTGGCTAAAATCCAATTGCAAAGTGTGGCAGAAAATCCAGAGAATATTGATGAAATTAAAGATAATTTGACCAATATCCTCAATGAAGTTCGTTCTTTATCAAAAGTAATCAATCCCGATTTTATTACTAATATCAACTTGGGTGACGCAGTACAACTCGAAATTGACCGATTCAACCGTTTGAATTACATCCAATCGCACCTTACCATCAATGGTGAACCTTTTATCATCGATCCTAAGGCTGAAATTGTGATTTTTAGAATTTTACAAGAGTTTTTCTCCAACACTATCAAACACTCTAAAGCTTCGGAGTTGAACGTTTATTTGTGTTTTGATAACGACGAAATAACCATCAAAGCCTCAGACAACGGAAAAGGCTTTGACACCAAGGCGATTTCACAAAACGGCATTGGTTTGAGCAACATGAAAAAAAGAGGTTTATTAATCAATGCCGATATACATCTAGAGTCAGAAATCAACAAAGGAACACTTTTAACCATCCATTATCAAAAAACAAGTCATGAATAAACATACCGTAGTTATTTGCGAAGACCATACGTTATTATCTCAAGCAATCGCTGGCGTAGTAGAGAGTTTCGAAAATTTTGAAGTCCTTTATTTGTGTAAAAATGGAACCGAATTAATTGAACAGCTAACCATCAACCGGAATATACCAGAAATAGTACTTATGGACGTTAACATGCCCATAATGAATGGCATTGAAACAACCAAATACTTGAATGAGAGCTACCCTGAGGTAAATGTTTTAGCGTTAACTGTAGAAGAGGATGAAAATACCATTTTGCGAATGATCCGAGCTGGCGCAAAAGGGTATTTGCTGAAAGATGTGGATAAAAAAACACTCGAAAAAGCGCTACATAAAATTATTGAAACGGGCTTTTACCACTCCAATACGGTAACCGATGTGTTGATGAATTCATTCAGTGGCCGGACTACTCGAGACGTAAATCTCAAAGAACACGAAATCGAATTCTTAAAACTACTCTGCACCGAACTCACTTACCGTGAAATTGCCGAATTGATGAAATTGAGTCCCAAAACCATCGATGGCTACCGCGATAGCTTATTCATCAAATTGGACGTAAAAAACCGCATCGGATTGGTGCTTTATGCCGTAAAAAACAAAATATTTGTACCGTAATTATTCCTCGTAACGTTCCATTTCTCGGTCGTAGAATTCACCTGCCAGCGTGATCAGATGTTCCATCTCCGACTCGAGTTCGTGTTCGTCTTCTTCGTCCAATTCTTCTAAAAACTCGACAGAATCATCCTTTAAATTGATTAAAAATCGGGGATATTCCAAGTGAATGATAAAAATATCGTCCGGAAAATCGGAGTTGTCTGCCAAGACAAATTTTGGTAATTCCATAACTATCAGTTCTTCGTTTTAGGTTGATTCTTTTGCGGTGCAAGGTAAAGAACTTCTCACTTGCAACCAATTACTTTTTTATCTACTCATTTTTCAATCGCAGTTTGTGGCATTTTTTTGGTCAGAAAATGAAAACGAAAATACAAGAATAAAGCGGCAAAAGTCAATCCAGCCAATAACCCAATCCATACACCTACGGCTTTCAGTTCTGTGTATTCGCCCAAATAATACGATATTGGAAAACCAACTATCCAATAGGCTACAAAAGTTATGTACATGGGTACTTTTACATCTTGCAATCCGCGTAAAGCGCCCAAAACCACAACTTGAATGCCATCTGATATCTGAAAAACAGCGGCTACCAACAACAGTTTGGCGGCAATTTCAACTACTTCTTGGTTATCCAGCAGTTGCATTTCGTTATTCATATCCAAAAACATAGGCGGTAAAAGTTGGTGAAAAGCCACAAACAAAATGGCAAAAACAATTTCAATCAAAATAGCCAATAAAAATATCGATCGTGCGATGATAACCAGACTCTTGAAATCTTGATTTCCTTTTTGATTACTCACGCGAATCATAGCTACAACACTCAATCCCATCGCAAACATAAAGGTCATCGATGCCAAACTCAAGGCAATCTGATTCGCAGCCTGACTTGTTTTACCGATGTTGCCACACAACCAAATCGCAGCCGTGAACAACACCACTTCAAATAGCATTTGCATCGCCGACGGCAAACCAAGGTTGACAATTTTCTGAACCATCTCTTTTTTTATTTCGCTCAAACTAAAACCATTGAAATACGTTTTTAATGCTTCTTGCTTGACTAAAATAACATGCATAAAAACCACCATCGCAATACGAGAAATAACGGTTCCTAATGCTGCTCCGATGATACCCATTTTGGGAAAAATCCAAACGCCATAAATCAAACCATAATTGATAATGACGTGAACAATATTGGCCAAGACAATGGCATACATCGAATAGTTGGTCATCGACAAACCATCTGCAAATTGCTTGTATCCCTGATACATAATTAGCGGAACCAACGAAAAAGCCACCCAATTTAAGTAGGGTTTGGCTAATACTATCACTTCTTTGGGTTGGTGCAACAACTCCATGACAGGTGAGGCTAAAACAACTAATCCAAATAGCAAAAAACCCAAAATGGTACACAAAATCAGTCCGTGGTGAAACGCAGATCGAATCTTAAATCGGTCGTTTTCAGCATCGGCCTCACCCACTATTGGTGTTATCGCAGTAGAAAATCCAATGCCGAGCGACATTGCCACAAAGATCATACTATTGCCCAAGGAAACAGCAGCCAGTTCGGTAGAACCCAATTTACCTACCATTATATTATCTACAATTCCAATTAGCGTGTGACCTACCATCCCTAAAATGACAGGATAAGCCAATTGCATATTGTAACGAAACTCTTTGGTGTATTGTGAGAAAAACACTAGTTAATTTTTTTGCAAAAGTAAACAGTTACTGGCTTTTTAGATTTCTTTTTACCTAATTTTGTGAAAAATAAATTTTATGAAAAAATTTCTACTCTTTTTAGCTTTTGTTTTATCTGGTGTTTCAAATGCACAATCTATCTTTAGAGATAATTTATCGCTGTACACTACCAATCAACAGTTGAGCGGACAAGGCACTTGGACCAACAATTCTTCTAATCCGGGAGGTTTAGGAAATTGTTCTGGCGCACTTTGTGAAAATGCAAAAGTACTGGCCAACAGCATTAGTTATGTTAACTATGGTAACTCAACCAAATCACTTCAAATCACTCCAAATACTGATGGTTGTGGAACAGCTTTTACAGCTGCAACTGGAACCAATGTTTATATCGGATTGGTTATCAATATTTCTAACGCCATCAGTGCCTCTCCGACCGATTTTTTTAGAGTGATGAGCGGCAGCAATTCCAATGTGGCATTTAGACTTACTTTGCAATCGTTTGGTGGCGGTTTTTACGTGGGTGTTAGTAAAGGTAATGGGCCCGTGTTTTATTATTCAGCGGCTATTAATTACAATACCAACCACCTGATTGTATTGCGGTATACCAAATCTGCTGGAACCAATGACGATATTGTTCGAATGTACATCAATCCTTCAATGAATCAAGGTGAACCCGCTACTCCAGATATGGCCGCAACTACGGGAACTGATGCTGTAGGTAATATTGATCGCTTGTGTTTCAGACAAAATACTTCCATCGGATTACCGACAGGAAGAGCTGGTTTAATTAGTGTTTCTAATTCGTGGTCTGCTTTGGCTTTCCCAGCCTTATCAAATGAAACCTTTAGTAATTCCAATTTTTCAGTAATTAGCTCTGATGTAGAAAATGGAATTTTATCCATTAATGTTGAAAAAGCAATCCAAGAAGCAAAACTGACGATTTATGATTTACAGGGAAGAGCCATCCAATCAAAAATCATTTCATTAGTACCAAATGAAAATTACATTTCGGTTGAACCTATTGTGAATCAAGGTATTTATATTGTTGAAATACAAAACAATGAGCAACGATTTACCCAGAAAATGGTGATTAACTAAACACACCCTAGAAGACACAGCTGCAAGCAATAGAAAATGGGCAACCGTATTTCCAATTACTTT
>CAZAJH010000026.1:0-12897 GCA_964485385.1 uncultured Flavobacterium sp. | reverse complement strand
CATCATGCTGGAATAACAGCAGTAATTCAACCGGGAGGCTCTATAAAAGACGAATTGAGTATCGATTATTGCAACGAAAATAAAGTTGCTATGGTATTTACAGGAATCCGTCATTTTAAACATTAATTTTATTATTTTTGTGTGCAAAATATTTATATAACACGTTAACACCCTTTCAATAACTATGGGATTTTTTGATTTCATGACCGAGGACATTGCCATCGACCTTGGAACCGCTAATACGCTCATCATTCACAATGATAAAGTTGTGATTGATAGTCCGTCTATTGTAGCCAGAGATAGAATTACTGGTAAAATTATCGCTGTTGGAAAAGAAGCCAACATGATGCAAGGTAAAACTCATGAAAACATTAAAACCATACGTCCACTAAAAGATGGAGTTATCGCTGACTTTGATGCCTCTGAAAAAATGATCAGCATGTTCATCAAAAGTATTCCTGCTTTGAAAAAAAGAATGTTTACTCCGGCATTACGTATGGTGGTTTGTATTCCTTCTGGTATTACCGAAGTGGAAATGAGAGCGGTGAAAGAATCGTGTGAACGTGTAAATGGTAAAGAAGTCTATTTGATTCACGAACCTATGGCTGCTGCAATCGGTATCGGTATTGATATCATGCAACCCAAAGGAAATATGATTGTGGATATTGGTGGAGGAACAACCGAAATTGCAGTGATTGCTTTGGGTGGAATTGTATGTGATAAATCGGTGAAAATTGCGGGTGACGTTTTTACCAACGATATCATTTACTATATGAGAACCCAACACAACTTATTTGTGGGTGAAACTACAGCCGAAAAAATCAAAATTCAAGTCGGAGCCGCAACTGATGGATTAGAAACACCACCTGAAGATATGTCGGTGCAAGGTAGAGACTTGCTCACCGGTAAGCCGAAACAAGTTGAAGTTTCATTCCGTGAAATTGCCAAAGCATTAGACAAATCCATTCAACGTATTGAAGATGCAATCATGGAAACCTTGTCACAAACACCACCCGAATTAGCGGCAGACATTTACAATACTGGTATTTATTTGGCCGGTGGCGGTTCAATGTTAAGAGGATTGGATAAACGTATTTCTCAAAAAACAGATTTACCTGTTTATATTGCCGAAGATCCTTTGAAAGCTGTTGTAAGAGGAACAGGAATTGCACTCAAAAACATTTCCAAGTTTAGAAGTATTCTTATCAAATAAGAACAATGTAAGGATTTCCTCTCGGAAAAAATGTATACTGATTACTGACACTGAACACGAAATAAAATGCAGCAAATATTTAATTTTATATTTAAAAACAGCTACCGTATGCTGTTTTTGCTGCTTATTGGAATCGCTATATCTCTCACTATTCAATCGCATTCATACCACAAAAGCAAGGTCATTAGCTCTGCCAATTTCTTGTCTGGTGGTGTTTATGAAAAGATGAACAATATAGAAGAGTACTTCAACCTAAAAATTCAAAATGAAGAGTTGGCTAAAGAAAATGCCCGACTCAAAAGTTTGCTTTTCAACCAAAAAGACAGCACCAAAATTCAAGAAATTGACAGTATTTTTGGTATTAAAAAATTTGATATAATCGAATCCAAGGTAATCAAAAACTCCTACAGTGTGTATGAAAATTACCTTACCTTAAACTCAGGTGAAAAAGACGGAGTGCGCCGTGATATGGGCGTTATCAATAGTTTGGGAATTGTTGGTGTGATTGAAAACACCTCGAAAAACTATGCCACTGTATTGAGTATTCTAAATACCAATAAACTGAAATTCAATGCTAAAATAAAAAAATCGGGGCATTTTGGCTCATTGACATGGAACGGAAAAAGCACAGGATTTGTACAATTAATTGATGTTCCAAGATTAGCACAAGTTCGAAAAGGAGATACAGTAGTTACAGGTGGCCAATCGGAAATTTTTCCTGAAAATATCAATATTGGAACCATTGAAAAAGTTTACATCAACGACGAAAACAACCTCTACACTCTCGATATTAGACTGTTTAATGACATGACAAGTTTGGGCTATGTATACATTATTCGCAACAGAGACACACCCGAGATTAAGAAATTAGAACAACAAACCACCGAAGGAAATGAATAGTGCGGTTATTTATAATTCGCTCCGTTTTGTACTGCTTTTGGCGGCGCAAATCGCTATTTTCAATAACATGAATCTGTTTGGGTTTGTTACTCCTTTTCCGTACATTCTTTTCATTATGTTGTTTCCTGTTAATGGCAATAAATACGGCTTGTTAGTTGCTAGTTTTTTCTTGGGTCTTACTATGGACTTGTTCTTGAATTCAGGAGGCGTTCATGCGGCATCTTGTCTGATTTTAGCCTTCTTTAGACCGTCTATTTTTAAGTTCTCCTTCGGACTCAGTTACGAATACCAAACCGTAAAAATTAACGACTCCTTATCACCCGAGCGGTTTTCGTTTATTTTACTCTCGGTTGTTATTCACCATTTTACGCTATTTATTCTTGAAATTTTTGCTTTCGACTATATACTTAGTGTTATTAGTAGAACTCTACTCAGTACCTTATTTACACTTTTGATTAGCATCATAATAATTTACTTAATTAAGCCAAGCAAACGATGAGAAAAGCATTGCTACCCACTTTAGTTATCATAGCAGGAGCGTTGTTATTGATACGGCTTTTTTATCTGCAAATTATAGACGATACACTCAAGTTGAAATCGGAGAACATCTCTATTAAAATCAATTATACCTATCCTGAACGGGGTTATATTTACGATCGAAACGGACAACTACTTGTGGCTAATCAACCTTCTTATGATATTATGGTGGTGCCTCGAGATGTAAAAAAAATCGATACGCTCGAGTTTTGTAAACTGCTCAACATCACCAAAGAAGATTTTATTAAAAAAATTGAAAAAGCTAGAGTCTACAGTCCACTGCTACCTTCCGTGTTTTTGTCGCAATTAAACAAAATGGAATATGCCGCCTTTCAAGAGAAAGAACGCCGCTTCTCTGGGTT
This sequence comes from uncultured Flavobacterium sp., assembly GCA_964485385.1. GTDB lineage: Bacteria > Bacteroidota > Bacteroidia > Flavobacteriales > Flavobacteriaceae > Flavobacterium. The sequence goes on along the minus strand of CAZAJH010000026.1, from coordinate 9,885 downwards.
TTACATCCAAAAACGATCCCTGCGTGATTATCAAATTCACAATGGCGCTAATATTTTCGGATTCATCAACCAAGTAAACGAAAAGATTATAGAGAGCAATCCGTACTACAAAAGTGGTGATTTGATTGGCAAACAAGGTGTTGAAGAATACTATGAAGAAATTTTACGCGGTCAGAAAGGAGTAAAATACATCCAAAAAGACAAATTTAACCGCGAAATTGGTTCTTACAAGGAAGGAAAATACGACACCATTGCCAAACAAGGAAAAGACATCACACTGACTATTGATGCCGAATTACAAAAATACGGCGAAGAGATTATGGTGAATAAATGGGGCGGAATTGTTGCTATTGAACCCAAAACAGGAGAAATATTAGCCTTGGTAAGTTCGCCTTCATATGATCCTTCTATTTTGGTAGGAAGACAACGCTCTGCCAATTACACCAAATTGTACCACGACTCTATAGCTAAACCTTTGTATGACAGAGGCTTATTGGCCGAATATACTCCAGGTTCCCCATTTAAAATCTTAACTGGTTTGATTGCTTTACAAGAAGGTGCCATCAATGACAGTACGACATTTTTCTGCCGTCGTGGTTTTCGATACGGACGAAAATTCATGCGTTGTCACTGTTCTGGTGGCGGAGTTCGCTTGCACCGTGCTATTTACCAATCGTGTAACAGTTATTTCTCGCAATCGTACATGCGACTCATCAACAAATTCAAAACTCCAGCTCAAGGTGTCGACGCTTGGAGCAAACACTTAAAAAGTTTCGGATTGGGAGATTTTATGGGCTACGACTTACCTACTGGTCGACGCGGTAATATTCCTACCTCAAAAACCTACAACAAATTATATCCTAATGGCGGTTGGAAAAGCACCAACATCGTTTCAAACGCTATTGGTCAAGGAGAAGTTTTGCTAACGCCTATTCAATTGGCCAATTTTATGGCAGCCGTTGCCAACAAAGGTTACTATTACACCCCGCACATCATCAAAAAAATTGATGGAAGTGTCATTGATAAAAAATTCCGTACGAAACACGTCACTACTATCGATCGAAAATATTTCAAACCGATTATTGACGGTATGTTTGACGTTTATAACTATGGAACGGCAAAAGGTTTGGGTGTTAAAGGCATTGATATTTGTGGTAAAACAGGAACTGCTGAAAACTATTTGAGGGTAAATGGAAAAAGAATCAAACTCCAAGACCACTCCATTTTTGTTGCTTTTGCTCCCAAAGATAATCCTAAAATTGCCATAGCGGTCTTTGTTGAAAACGGCTATTGGGGTGCACGTTGGGCAGGTCCGATTACGACTTTGATGATCGAGAAATACCTCAACCGAAAAATCAGTAAAGTCGACTTTGAAAAACGAATGCTCAACGGAAGTTTGAAAGCACAATACCAAAAATTGTACCCACGAAAAGTACAAGATAGTATTGCACGTGTAAAAGACAGCTTAGACCGGGCTAAGAAAATAGAAGATTCGATAAAAAAATCGAAAACTCAAAACAAGGATGGCCTTGCTGATAAAAATAAAAACAAAAAGAAAGATACCGTTAAAGTAAGAGGATAATGAAAAACCAGAGTGTTTCAAGTAACATCGATTGGATGAGCATCATGATTTATATTTTTCTAGTCATTATGGGCTGGTTAAATATCTATTCCTCTTCCCTATCTACCGCTGCTGAAGACGCTTCTATTTTTGACACGACACAAATTTACGGGAAACAATTTTTGTTCATACTAATAGCAATACCCATCATTTTTGTTGTTCTTTTTGTGGAATCCAAATTTTACGAAAAATTCTCCATCATTATATTCGCTGTCGCTATTCTTGCCCTCATTGGTCTGTTTCCTTTCGGAAAAACCGTAGCTGGACAACGCTGTTGGTACGCTATTGGTTCTTTTACACTGCAACCTTCTGAATTCGCCAAAGCTGCTACTTCACTGGCTTTAGCCAAATACCTTAGCGACGTTCAAATCAATTTAAAATACAGCAACCGCCAAATTCAAGCACTCATTATCATCTTTTTGCCCGTGTTGTTGATTTTACCTCAACCTGACCCCGGAAGCGCCTTAATTTACTTTTCTTTCTTTTTCGTGCTTTTCCGTGAAGGTTTACCTGGATGGTATTTAGCAACTGGTTTGGTTGCCATAATTGTATTTATACTAACACTAGCTTTTGAAAATTCGTGGATTGTTATTGCGCTGGCTGCTCTAGTTCTAATTATCAATTACTTTCGAAGCAAACTCATCGAACGCAATATTATCGCCAGTGGAATAATCCTATTGCTCATTACTATTTTTTCGTTTTCGGTAAGTTTCGTTTTCAACAATGTTTTCAAACAACACCACCGCGACCGTTTCAATATTTTACTAGGCAAAGATGTTGACGAAAGAGGCATTGGATACAACACCGACCAATCTGAAATTGCAATAGGTTCGGGCCGATGGATAGGCAAAGGATTTTTAGAAGGTACTCAAACCAAAGGAGGTTTTGTGCCCGAACAACACACCGATTATATTTTCACCACGGTAGGAGAAGAATGGGGCTTTTTGGGTTCTGTTTTTGTAATCGGCTTATTTGTAGGTCTTATTATTCGAATCATTTACTTGGCCGAGCGGCAAAAAACCAAGTTCAGTCGCGTTTACGGCTATTGTGTGGCCAGTATATTGTTTATCCACTTTTTTGTCAATATCGCTATGGTTGTCGGCATTTTTCCAACCATCGGAGTGCCATTGCCCTTTTTCTCGTACGGAGGATCCGGACTCTGGGGCTTTACCATACTGCTATTTGTGTTCCTCAAAATGGATGCCAACAAAGTAAACGAATGGTAATAATGGGAAGCTATTCCTGCTGTGCGCTTCAAGTTTTTGCTCCCAATGGCTTTTTTTGTACCCTTTCAAAATAGCTTCCTTCGGTCGCTTTTTTCAACGAACAAAAAATAGCATTGGTATTCAAAAAGCTTTCCACTTCCATCAGGGCTATCAAAAACTCCAGCTTTTGTAGTCACTATTTTTTTCAAGAACCACTTCTTGACGGTCATCCAACTTCGGAAAAAAATCAATCCCTGTCATCTTTTCAATTTGATCGGTCGGAACTACAAATTCGTACAAAGGACGATCACTATCGCGATGGGGTACCAAAAATGCAATCATCTTGTATCTTCCCTTATGAACATCCAACAACACTTTATAAAAATAGTGGGGTACACTTACCTCTTCATAACCAATAGCGGGCAATTGACTCGTCAACACTCCACCCGTAACAACGTATATGCCGTCGTATTTCGTAGCCCAATACCGCACTTTTTGCTCCAACCGATTCCAAACGCCTTCATTAAAATCGTGGAGCTGCGGTGAAATATTAGAAGTATAAAAAGTTTCTTCAAACAACTGTTTATTCGATTTTCGATCGGCTGCCGGACACAAATGCCCTTTGTCATAACCCGATTTTCGGTAATTCTTCCAATCGGCCGAACCTGTTTTTACCAGAGGATCTTCGATAAAAAAAGGGCGCTGAAAATTAGCATTGCTATTGCTTAATTCACTCTTTTTTAACTCATAAGCTACCCATTCGGCTTGTTCGTTTGCCTCAGAATACGACAATATATAGCCTTTGTGTTTGATGATTTGTTGGGTGGTTGACGAAGGCAAAAAATCAAAATAAGCTGCTTTGACAAAACCAGTTGCTGCTTCCTTTTCTGGCAACGAATGCGGAATAATTATCGGTTCTTCATGCTTCTCTGGTTTACAACCCACAAAACATGTAGTAAATATTAGACAGTAGAATAGAGCACAGATTGATTTTTTATTCATAATTTTATACTTGATTTTTTCTTTTTCAAAGAAACAATTTTTTAAAACTCAAAACCCTGTATTAACTAAATAAATTTTGAACATGAAATTTAAACTACTACTAGCCGGATTGGTATTATTGGGCTTTCAAACCACTTATGCTCAAGAACCTATAAACGATTCCATCAAACAAAAAGCACTTGAAAAAGAGAGGCTTGAAAAAAGGCTTAAAGAAGAAAAAGAAGCCGTAAAAGAAAAGCATCGTCTAGAAAAAGATGCTGTAGACCGCGAACGCGATGCTGAAAAAAGAGAAAAAGAATTAGAAAAACGAGAAAAGGAACAAAAGAAAGCAGAAAAAGAAGTCAAAAAGGCTGAAAAAGAGCAAAAGAAAGTAGAATCGGCTCAAAAAGACCTAAAAAAATACCAAGATAAACTTGAAAAAGCCCGAAAAGATTTAGACAAAAAACAAACCAAATTAGCGAGAGATACAGCCAAAGGGAAACTTTCTCCAGTAGACATCGAAAAAGCCAATGTTGACATCACCAAACAACAATTAAAAATCAAAGAAATTCAAGAAGACATCGAGAAAGCAGAAAAGAAACTGAGAAAATTACAATAAAAAAAGGCGGATTTAAAAAATCCGCCTTTTTTTATACCAGTTATGATTTAATCAGCTTTTCTTTTTTGTCTTTGTTTGTCAGACCTTTTTTCAAACCACCATTGGGCTGCAAATCATCGAGAACATGAATAGCTTCTTCAATATAAATATCACTTGAAAGTGTTTTAAACCAATCTTCTTTTTTCTCTTTCAAGGCCAAATTGTTTTTCAACAACTCCTTTTCATAATCCAAGGTAGCAAAAGGCAACTGATTGGTGTAATCTTTCAACGATTTGTATTTTTTGTTGGCTTCGTCTAGTTTCTTTTGTTCTTCTCTAAACTTTTGCAATTGCAAACTATATACCGTTTGGTTTCTTCTGCTGTCACTCCATTTAGCGTATTCATCAATCAACTTAAATTGTGGATTACTTGCAATACGCATTTTACTATTGGCTACAGCTGCATCAAAATTTCCTGACTTATTCCACTTTTGGTAATTCGCAGCATCAATTTTATCCCAAGGCATAGCATTGTCAATATCGCGTTCACCCATTTTCAAGTAGCTGTATTGATCTGGCATTACAATATCACTAGAGACACCTTCCAATTGTGTAGAACCTCCGTTAATTCTGTAAAATTTCTGAGTAGTTGTTTTCAACGCTCCCAAATCGCCATATTCACTTCCTCTAACGAACTGATTCAAATCGATTAAATTCTGAACCGTACCTTTTCCGTAGGATTGTTTACTACCAATAACAACGGCTCTTTTGTAATCTTGCATCGCAGCCGCTAAAATCTCTGAAGCAGACGCAGAAAAACTGTTCTGCATAATAACCAATGGTCCGTCCCACTGAATTCTTGGGTCTCGATCGGAAAGTACTTCTTTTTTGCCAGCAGCCGATTGCACTTGAACGATTGGCCCTTGCTCTATAAACAAACCGGCTATGTCAACTACGGTTTTGAGTGAACCCCCACCGTTATCGCGTACATCCATAATGATACCTTGCACTCCCTCTTTTTTCAGGCGCTCTACCTCAATCGCTACGTCTTTGGCAGCATCACGACTGTCTTTATTTTCAAAATCGATGTAAAACTTAGGCAAATAAATGATTCCATACTTTGTTCCATCTCGATCTATAACACACGATTTGGCATAGGTTTCTTCAATTTCAACCTCATCACGGATAATTGAAATTACCTTAATAGTCCCGTCTGTTTTCTTCACGGTCAGACGAACCTCAGTACCTTTAGGTCCTTTTATTTTTTTTACTACATCATCCAAACGCATACCAACTACCTCGATAGGTTCGCCATCTGCTTGCGCCACTTTAAGAACAATATCTCCCGCTTCAAGTTCTTTGCCTCTCCAAGCTGGTCCACCCAAAATCAACTCAGTGATTTCCGTGTAATCGTTTTTCTTTTGTAAACGAGCACCAATACCTTCCAATTTTCCACTCATACTCACATCAAAACGTTCTTTTTCATCAGGAGCAAAGTAAGAAGTATGCGGATCAAATCGTGCGGTCATGGCATTAATATAGACCGAAAACCAATCTTTACGTTCTAAATCTTTGATAAAACCGAAGTATTCGTTGAGCGATTTCAAATTACTCTCGCGAGCTTCCTTCTCAAGTTCTTCATACGATTTGTCCTTTAACGCATCAAACGACTTGTCTGCCTTTTTCTTTTTGTCATCTATGGCAACCCCATTTTTAAGGTCTTCTTGCATTTTTAACTTGTCGGTCAGTGTTGAAAGCGTGGTCAACTTAAGTTGTTTTCTCCAACGCTCCTTTAGCTCTTTTTCATTTTTGGCATAGGGTAATTTTTCGTAATCAGTGTCTATTTCCTCAGCCACATTAAAATCAAAAGGTTCGTCTAAAATGCTTTCGTAAATTGATTTACTCTCTTTAATGCGTTGCAACAATCGGTTGTACGTCAAATCAAAGAAAGTCAAGTCTTTATTTAAAATTTGATCATCAATTTTCAACTCATACTTCGAAAACTCATCAATGTCCGACTGCAAAAAATAACGCTTGGAAGGATCCAACGCCTCGATGTAATCCTTGTAAACGCCTTTCGACAAATTATCGTCAAATGCTTTCGGGTGGTAATGCCCTTTTTCGAGAACATAGGTCAATAATTCAATCAACAATTTATCCTTTTCAGGATCACCTTGATTGGCTTTCGGAATAAAACTCCACAATCCTATTGATATGGCCAACACAGCCAAAAGCACTTTGTAATTCCTTTTCATAAATTGAAGTATTGTATTCATTAAATTTTTCAACTAAATTATATAAAAAACTATGCCAAAATAATCCTCAACGCATAATTTTTTGTTAAACTGTGACCCAAAAATAAGGGTTTTGTTAATAATAGTCAAAGTTATTAAAATTGTGTAGTAATAAGTGTGAAATTAAGTATTTTTGTTACATTACAAACGAAATTTACAGCAATAAATGCCTAATAAACCTCTTATTTTAGTGACAAACGACGACGGAATTAACGCACCAGGTATTCGGGCTTTGATTGATGTAATGAGCGAACTAGGAAAAGTAATTGTGGTAGCTCCGGATAGTCCACAAAGTGCCATGGGACATGCCATTACTATCAACAATACGCTTTACATCAATAAAATTTCAAAAGAAAATGCGGTTGTGGAAGAATACAGTTGCTCAGGAACACCTGTTGATTGTGTAAAAATAGCTGTGAATGAAATTTTACATCAAAAACCCGATTTGTGTGTTTCGGGAATCAATCACGGCTCCAATTCGTCTATTAATGTTATCTATTCAGGCACAATGAGTGCAGCTGTTGAGGGTGGAATTGAAGGGATTCCTTCGATAGGGTTTTCCCTGCTGGATTACAATTGGAATGCCGATTTTGAACCGGTAAAAAATGCTATTCGAAAGATAGCCAGTGAAGTACTAAAGCAAAAACTACCTGATGGAGTAGTTTTGAATGTTAATTTCCCCAAATTGAAAGAACACGAATTCAAAGGAATTCGGGTATGTCGACAAGCCAAGGCCATTTGGCAAGAACGATTTGACAAGCGCCAAACACCGATGGGAAAAGATTATTATTGGCTCACGGGTGAATTCATTACGCTAGATAAAGGAGAAGACACTGATGAATGGGCGTTGCACAACGGATACATTTCGGTTGTTCCGACTCAATTTGATTTGACTGCGCACCATGCGATACAAACCTTAAATTCATGGGACTTATAATGAAAAAAGAGCATTTTTTCGGTTTTTTTCTCGGGCTACTGGCCTCATTCGTTGGCACATATGCATACGTTGCGGTTTTTACTAAATTCAACTTGTTGACCGATTACCGTATTTTGAACCTCTTTGGTATGGTGGGGAAAGTGATTACTTTGGGTTCGCTGCTAACTGTGGCTCTTTTTTTGTATTTTTTCTACACTAAAAAAGAAGCTTGGTCCAATGGTGTTTTGGCTGCTCTACTTTTTTTACTGATTTTAACTTTTTTTATTTAGATGAAATACTACATCATAGCGGGAGAAGCCTCGGGCGATTTACACGGTTCAAATCTGATGAAGGCTTTGTTCGAAGAAGATCCGCAAGCAGACATTCGGTTTTGGGGTGGCGATTTGATGCAACAAGTGGGCGGAAAATTAGTCAAACACTACCGTGAATTGGCTTTTATGGGCTTTGCCGAAGTGGTGCTGAATTTGAAAACAATACTCCGTAATATTTCATTTTGCAAAGAAGATATAGAACAATTTCAACCCGATGTAATCATTTTCATTGATTATCCTGGATTTAATATGCGTATAGCGAAATGGGCAAAAGAAAAAGGAATACGTACACATTATTATATTTCACCTCAAATTTGGGCTTGGAAAGAAAATCGCATCAAAGCGGTTAAAAGAGATTTTGACAAACTGTATGTTATTTTGCCCTTTGAGAAAGATTTTTACGAAAAAAAACACCATTTTCCCGTTGAATTCGTTGGTCATCCTTTAATTGATGCTATTTCCAACCGAGAGAAAACAACTTTTGCTGCGTTTTGTACGGAGTTTCAGTTGACCACTCAAAAACCCATTATTGCCATTTTACCAGGTAGTCGCAAGCAAGAAATAGCCAAAATGCTCGAAGTGATGCTTAGTGTTGTAGATGACTTTCCAGAATACCAGTTTGTTGTGGCGGGTGCTCCAAGCCAAGAAGCTTCCTTTTACCATTCTATTATTGGTAGTAAAAAAGTAACACTCATCCAAAACCAAACCTATAAATTATTGGATGTTGCCCATGCTGCCTTGGTCACATCTGGAACTGCAACACTGGAAACCGCCTTATTTAAAGTCCCCGAAGTAGTTTGCTACAAAGGAAGTTGGGTTTCGTACCAAATTGCCAAACGCATTATTACGCTCAAATACATTTCACTCGTCAACTTGATTATGGATGAAGAGATTGTAACAGAACTCATTCAAGATAATTGCTCTAAAAAAAGAATCAAAGAAGAACTCTCTCAGTTGATGGATGAAACGTACAGAGCAAATTTGATTCAAAAATACCATCAACTCGAAGAGAAATTAGGCGGCGTTGGTGCAAGCAAAAAAACAGCCCAACTTATTGTAAAAAATAAGTAGCAAATTGTAATTTTTGTTATTTTTACACTTCCAATTTATTGTTGGTTTATTTACACGCCGTTTAATTTAGTATTTGCCACGTTATGAATGTCATGCAATTTCCGTTAGCGAAAGTTTCCGTCGCTTTTTGTTTGGGTTTGGTTTACGCTCATTTTCAGCCCTCATCACTTGTCACTTCTTCCGTACTTTTTTGCTTATCATTTGCTTTTTTGATTGGGTTTAGATTTACCTTCAAGAAAGCCAAAGCAAACAGCTATTTGGTTCTTATCGTTTCATTTCTATTGGGTTTGTGGATAACCGCTTTGCATTTTGAACCCAACAAATCGCATCATTATCTCCACATTACAAACGATTATTCTGCTTACAATATTGAACTGATTTTAAGAGAACGCTTAAAAAGTTCACAGAAAAACAATCGTTATGTTGCCGAAATCAGGCGCATCAATCAAAGAGAAAGTTGCGGAAAAGTAATTGTCAATTTGCGGAAAAGCAAAACCTCAATTTCATTTGACAATGGGACTTTAATACGTGTAAAGGGAGAATTGTACCGTAATACTACTCCGCCCAATCCCTTCCAATTTGATTACAATTCTTATTTGAAAAACCAACAAATTTTTGCTCAAATATATACGGATTATGAATCGATTGAACCAAGTCCATACCCAGTCAAAAGCTTATCCCAAATCGGTTCAAAAATTAGAAATAGAATCAGTAATAATCTTGAAAAAAGTAATTTACAAAAAGTTGACAACAATAAAAGAACTCAACAACACATGCTAACCGAAGCAGAACTTTTTCCAGAACGTGTTTGTCCATTAGTTTGATTGATTAAAATTATCTATCCAACACAAAATGAATCGTTATCATT
>CAZAJH010000025.1:0-13275 GCA_964485385.1 uncultured Flavobacterium sp. | reverse complement strand
GTTGTTCACCCCATGAGCCACTGCATTTTCGCCATCTATTATGTTTTCTCGTCCCATCGCCGAAGCAAAAATTCCAGTTAATGAATTGCCTTCGCCCACACAAAAACTTTTTTGGGTATTCATCACATTGTTAATTCCGATAGCCATTGAGTTATCAGAATTGACAATATTATTATTACCAATAGCTCCCGAAACATTACCCAAAACAATATTGTTTAATCCAGTCGCCGAAGAGTTGGCGCCACTTGCTCGGTTGTTGGTTCCAAAAGTTGCAGAGTTGGTTCCAACGCTACCAATATTTCCTGTTCCACCCCGAATGGCTCCGCGTACGTCCAAAGCAACATCTGCTAGCATATCATTGGTTCCGATTCCAACATTTCCCAACTGATAAATATTTTGTGTATTGGTTGTGGCCTGAAAAGCGGTTTGTTCTACTTGCCAAGGTTCAATCCGCAACGAACTCAAGTTTATAGCGGGATTATTGCCTAATTCGTTGGTATAATTCAATGTCGCAGCATTCGGATCAAACGTCAGCGTGGTGTTGGTTTGTGTTAAATTGGAGTTATTGGCCACGCGTTCCCATTTATTGATGTACCAATAATAAAAACCTGGGGTTACATCTCCTTGAGTTGCTTCGTTAAAAACCAATAAGCTATTTACATTCCCGTTCGAAATGGTTGTTGCATCTGTGGTGCTGGTCAAATTAACTCTGGGAATCAACATGCCTCGAGTATTTCCATTGATATCAGTGGCAGTTACATCCAAATTGGCTGAGGCATTAGGTAAAGCAGCTCCAACACTTACTTGTGAAAAGCTCCATAACGACAAAAATAATCCGGCTATTGTTACTATTTTTTTCTTCATAATCGACTAGTTATATTTTCAATACATTGTTTTTTTAATAGTGATAGTGCCTTCTTCTGTTCGAATTTTGAGCAGCAATACAGAATCACTTTGGCTTATGTTTGAAAGGGTTGTTTCTCTATTTTGTATCCCATTCTTTTTGAATAATTGTCGGCCTCTCATGTCAAAAACTTCTATTGCATCTAGCAGCAAATTACTCGACTGTATGCGAATTGTTTTTTCATTTGTTGAAACGATAATCTGATTTTCAATAGAATGAGTAGGTAAACTTAAGAGGTTATTTTGATATACCAAAGCAAATCGTTCATTATGATAACCATTTTCGGTATAAAATAAATATGGACTTGCTTTTATGTCGTGTGTTTGATTCAAAAGATAATCTTTCAAATAAATCGGTTGATCTGTAAAAAGGCCATCTAGAGCGGCTATAGCAAAGGTGTAAAATCCTGATTCGGGAGCATGATACCCTATTTTTACCATGTCTTCGGTTGAGAAAGGTAATGTCCTTCCTTGAGTTTTAAGGTGCGTATTTGCAGTTAAACTGAATAAATCCAACGTGTTTTTATAACCCGTTGGAACATCAAAAAACGAATCAAATTGATTAGTAGCACCATCAATATAACCAATAAGTATTCGTTCGGAGTGATTGTTTTTGTCAACCAAATCCAACCAAATTCGGTGTTTTTCTAGTTCAAATGATTGGACGGTATTTTCATTTGTTCTGTAGAAAAAGGTATTATCATGAGGCGAATTACTCAAATCGCGACGCATTGCATTGTTGAAAGTCACAGTACTTGAAGCGGGATTTCCTTCAATCATTTGAACAAAAAAACCTTGTCCAGCTCCAATTTTGTAATCGCCTACAGCGGGGCAACACGAAGCGCCTACCAAATTATACGTTAGGTAATCATTTGTGTCATAGTTGTATAGATAACTACCGTAAAATGGGTTGTTGATGCCTGTTTGTATATCGATGCCATGGCGCCAAATATTGACAAAACCTGCTAATGAACCTCCATTGGCTTGCCTGTTTTCAAACAAAAAATGATTGGCACTAATGGCCGAAGGATATGGATTGCCGATTAAATTCCAATTATCGTCAAATTCGGTCAATGGAATTCCATTTGCACTTGTGTAACCACTCAAAGTACTTGCTGTCATATTTCCACGGGCAATGGGATAAGTAATGTCTCCATTATTGGGCACTCCGATAAAAGTACTTGTAAAAGGAGCTGTATTGGTGTCACTAAAACTCAACGGACTTCGAACGATATATCCTCTTGCCGTTGTCATTGTGTTTCCAGCGGCGTTTACCCAATAACCGAGTCCGCCATTAACATTGGGCAAGGTTGGTTCCCATTTGTATTTAGGCCCAGTGGGCAATAAAGTATTTAAATTCTCAACATTGAATCCACTCACAGGGGAAGACCAGTATACATAGTCCAATTTTTTTACGGTGGCTGTTCGTTTATAATGAATATCTCCCGAATTGGTGCTGTTGTTTATTTGTACCAATTGCGAATTGTGCTCAAAAATAAGGGTTCCTCCTGGTTCAACAGTTACCTCATTCTGAACCAACAAATAATGAGCCGAGTTAAATACAACAGTTCTTCCTGCTTTTACCAAAACCGAACACGCTTCAATTGAAGCAGTTGAAGTGAAATTGTCATCAAAAATTACGGCTTTGGTCAACGAAGGTAGCGTATTCCATGCACCTAATGCGTAAATGGCTGTGCTTCCGCCGCCAATAACAAGGCTACTTGGGTTGGAAGGATGAGTTGCAACAGAATTCACATTACAAGCTACCAAGCCTGAAGCAGGATTAGATGTTATCATTGTAAGTCGATCTTGGGCTATGACATAGTAATTGATTGTTCCTGCTGACAAACCGGTCATGGTAAAACTCCAATAGCCATCATTGCCATTTCCTGAAATCAAAGTACCAGCTACACTAACATAAGCACCCGAATTGATTTGGTAATACAAACGAGGAACTAATGCGCCACTGGTTGGTACACCCGCAGTATCGGTAATATGTACATTAGTTAAGGTTAATGATGTAACCACAGCACCACAACTTCCCGGAATACTGATTGGGCCATAGCTAATCGTGGGAACTGTAGCTACTTGAGCCGAAAATTGTAAGGCGCCAATATCGGGTGTGCTACCACGACTTATATTTTTACTGTCTAAATCATATTCTGCAGGTAAAACTTGAGCGCCCAGTTCGGCATAAGTTTCGCCTGAGGGTGTCCAATATCCTTCGTCCAAACCACTTCCTTCTGTTAGAATTAGATTGTCGCAATAGGTATCTGAATCGGTTCCGTAACTACTAAAACCATCCATAAGTGTTTTGTATTTACTGGTACAACCTGAAAACGGAACAACATTAAAATTAGGATCGTTGATGGCCGTTGTATTGTGATCAATATTAAATCGATTGAATTCGGTACCTGTTCCGCTTCCCTCACAATACAAATACGATCGCCGTCCATGAACAGAAGGTGTATAAAAAATATTGTTATTGGATGTGGTACTGTAATTGGGGGGCCGAACACCAGTTTGTCCAGGATTGGTAAAAAAAGTACTTAAATCAACATCATGGTTTTTGATGGCGGCCAATGCCGAAACATAACCAGCTCCTCTAGGCATCGCATTCACATACAAAATATTATTACGTAAGTCGGTCATTCCATTGCCTACACGATTCAAATAACCCACAGCTGCCGCTCCAAAATCGCCAGTAATAGTACTGGTGACCTGATTGGTATTGTCACCAATTAAAATCGTATTATGGTAAATGGTATGATTGACCTCTCTAGAGGATAATGCCAAACCAAATATTCCACCCAAACTTGAAGTACTCGAATTGTAGAGTTTTGAAATGTGATTGTTGTATATTTTAAATGTATTCAAAGTAGTATTAAACGACATACGAATCCAGATCCCATTGGTGTTGGCCGGAACGGGTTGTCCAGTAGCAAAACCAGGTCCAGGATGTAAGCCTGTTATGCTATTATTAAATGCGATATTGTAAATTCGGTTGTTTTTGATGACGCCATTTAGCGAATCGGTCAATACATAAATACCCGAAAGATACGTTCGGTTATCTGCAGTCCCGTTGCTCGACACATTACTAATGACATTATTCGAGATAAGGGTGTCGGGCGCCGTTTCTAGGACAATTCCGGCGATTTCAAAAAAGGTAGTCCCTTTGCCCATAGAACCAAAAACCTTAACAATTCGATTGTTGTCAATGGTGTTGTTGGCTCCGTATACCCGAATGCCAGCTATCGAACCCGACCAGTTCAAAACAGTATCATTACTGTTGTGAATGACAGTATGATCAATGGTGTTTCCGGTAATAATCGAATTCAAATTATTACTATTAATGCCGTATCCAAGCACATTCCCAGTGGCGGATTGAAAATGGGTGGTAATTGTATTGTTGGAAACTGTTGAATTTCCATCAGAAAAAATGCCCGCAGTATTTTCAATGCCCAATTGCGCCTGTATTGTAGCTGTAACCGAATTGTTACTTATTGTTCCAGTGCCAAAAATTCCTTGGGTTGAACCTATCGATCCAGCCGTTGCCATACTGGTAATTGTATTGCCTGTAATAATGGTACTTACGGTACTATTTATTCCACGATTGTAGGTGTAAGCAGAGGCCGAGTTGGTGGTTAGCGAAATTCCCGTATTGTTGGTAACTGATGATGTTAATGCCGTGTTGGTAATACCATAAATTCGAGCATAATTGATAGTCGAACTACAGTTTGCCGTAATATTTTGATTGTTATTTACCAACGATGATGCGCCCGAGTTATTGATTCCATTGATGATCCCGTTACCCGCCAAGTTGTTCTGCAAATTCATGTTGTGATTGCCTTCAACCGTAACGGTTGTTCCCGAATTAGTTATCCCTTGCACCGTGGTAGAATTGAAAGCAGCGACACTAACTTGAATGCCAATATTGTTAGCAATAAGAGTACCTATTCCTGAATTGTTTATTCCATTGGAATTGGCAGCTCCTGTTAAAGTTGTAGCTGAAATTTGAATGTTGTTGTTTCCCGAAATCGTAGTTGAGCCACCAATATTACTGATTCCAGTGGATGTCATGTTTACCACAATTGCATTCTCTGCCGTAGTTGGCGTTAGCTGAATTTTAGTATTGTTCGTGATGAATGAATTGGCTATACTATTAGCAATTCCGATGGATGATACAGTAGTAGTTGCCAAAGGTGTAACAGTAGGAGCAAGGGTAATGTCATTTGCTGAAATTGTTCCAATTCCGACATTATTACTAATTCCAATTAAATTCGAATTGGAAACAATACCCAGAGGAGCAATGTTTATAATGTTTGCATTCAAGGTATTCGTCATACATCCCGTTGTGGCTAAAATACCGTAAATAGTGGTATTAGAATTTGTTACCGTTATTTGGTTCAAATTCGCTACTAATAGACCTGTTCGACCAACGTTAATCCCGATTGATGTTCCACCAGTATTCAGTCCCGTTACATTAATTGTGTTGGACGTTATTGTTTTGTTTGTTGTTGCTGTTCCGTCTGTGTTATTAATACCAACAATCGAAGTATTCACATTGGTTGCACAAGAACTGTTCAATAAAATAGTATTATCGGTAATCTCAAAAGTAGAGTAGGTTGAATTCAAATTCGCGGCATTAACGCCATAAAAGAGCGACGTAGAACACCCGTTTCCTTTGTTAATCGAGATGGTATTTCGCTTGATGCTCAATAGTCCAGAGGAAGTAGCATTGTGCGAAATTCCAACGATGGTACCTGTGGTGCGCAACGATTTTCCAATAGGAGTGCGGAGAATGTTGTCGTTTATTTCTCTTCTGATTGAGGTGGCAATATCTTGCTGAATAAAATAAACAGCGTGTCCGTGATCGATGTTTTCGTAGTGAAGCGATATGGTGTTGCCCGAAGTGATTAACTCGCCTACCAATACCTCTTGTAGAATGCCTCTCAAAAATTTATTCACTACTACGGTAGTAGAAGTATTGACAATGGTTATGGTATTCGAATTGAACGTTTTACTTGTGCCTGCTGTTCCCATTCGACTCCAAATGCCATTGGTGTTCTCTGATAATTGGTTGGTGATATTAATAGTGTTGTTGTTACAAGTAGAAGTACTTCCGCTCGATTGAACCATTGTTCCGCTCCAACCCATCATAATACCAGAAAATACTATAGCTGTTGTAGCTGTTCCTGGCATACTAGTGATGGTGTTGTTAGAAACGTTGTGGTTGTCAATTTGATTTACCAAAATACCCTGAACGGTATTACCCAGTTTGACATAGGCTGAGGCAGCTGTGCCATTGGCGATTCCAAAATGGGTGATGGTATTTCCAGTGGCGATACTATTTCCTCCAATATCCCAATTCAAATCCATAGCACTAAATGTGTT
Organism: uncultured Flavobacterium sp.; assembly: GCA_964485385.1. Classification (GTDB taxonomy): domain Bacteria; phylum Bacteroidota; class Bacteroidia; order Flavobacteriales; family Flavobacteriaceae; genus Flavobacterium. Next base: position 6,978 of record CAZAJH010000025.1, on the reverse strand, counting down.
GGAGCCAATGACTACGATCCCAAAGTTGGCATTATTAATGGTATTCCCATACAGTTTGTTGTTTGAATTAGACCCTGCAATAGTAGTTACCGAACTTGTTCCTGTTCCATTAGTAGCTGAGGTTACAGTGGTTGAATATACCCCAAAACTATTGGGGTAATTTGTATTTCCTGTATTCATCGAAATGGTACAATTTTGAATCGTATTGTTTTGTGCGCCATTAGCACTCGCGGCTGGATTGGCATAGAAAAAACCAAATCCAAATTCAGTCATGTTGTTGGAAACAATAGTCGTGTTGGTGTTGAGCGGATTCTCGCGCACGTCTATGCCGTTAAAAGTAAGGTAATCGGTACCAATTATCTTAACCACAGCATCCATGATACCGCCTGCAAAATGATTCGCTCCTGCCGTAATTAATGGGTTGGCTCCTGAGCCCGTTTTTTGGAACGTAATGGTGCTTAGTGCACTGGTACCCGCTATATTTCCGAAAATAATTCCACCAGTTACCGTTGCAGAGGTACCCGAAGGCGCAGTTTCAGTATGGTTGGCTGCCACATAAAAAATCACATGACCCATTATTCCGTTTGCATTCAAACTGATAGCGGCATCGTTGATGGTGGCAAAATCACCCGGAATAGCATAGGTTCCTGACATAGGCACAGCTAGTAACTTCGATTTTTTTTCTTCTGGTGAAAAAGAAAAACCAATCGAGTGACTCCACACGCTCAGCATCACTATAAAAAAGACAGTCAACCTCATTTTGCTCAAATTGGGTAGTCTATACGTTGTTGTATCTGAGATAACTTTTTGATTTAGAGTAAAAGTACATTTTTTACAATAAAAAACAATACCTGCGCGACTACTGTTAAGAACAACCATTAACAAACAAATGGACCTGCTATAAAAATAGTAAGTAATTTGAAATCAATGGGTTTGTTTTAGCAAAAATACAACCAAAAAAGAAAAAAAGATGTAGAATTTATTCGGCAGCAACCAATTTACTGGCACTACGGTACAAAAATTGACTGTAAATGTGTCGGCGTGCAAATCGGCTAGGTGATTCGGCATTAATCATTTTGATGTAAGTAGATTTTGGAACACCAAAATACTCGAACGAGTTTCCATCTAAAAAATGAACATACAGCACACCATTTTCCATGTAAAAATCTTCGATATTTGAAGTGGTTGTCGTTTTTACATATTCCGTTTTGTTTTTTTCCAATGTTTCGGGAGCAATGCTGACCAAAAAATGATAGGCTTCAATGGTCAAGGTGCTTTTAGCTTCAGCGAGAGCTCTTTCATCTGCATCAGCAATCAAATCAGGATGAATTTCCTTCATGCTGTTGCGGTAAATCGTTTTTAACTCTTTTAAAGTAGCTGTTTTGGTAACGCCAAGTAACGCACGGTACTCGACAATTTTTTTCATGTTCATAGTAAAAAATAAAAAGTGTCTTGATTCACTTTTTTGAAGCGGCAAAACTACGTTTATTATTTTAATTTTTAGTATTAAGGAAGGATAAAACCAATTCTTTCAATATCTTACATTGTAATCCAACTTTAAATCCAAATTTCTCCACTAGCGTAAGTAACTGCTTGCCCACAAATAAGAACACGTTCTCCGCGATTGTAGCAGTATAGTTTTCCGAGTCGCTCTGAAATTTGAAGCGCATAAAATTCGTCTTTGTTTAGCCGTTCTGACCAAAAGGGAATTAAAGAACAATGGGCAGAACCCGTTACCGGATCTTCCAATATTGTGGCTTGTGGTGTAAAAAATCGTGAAACAAAATCGCAATGATCGCCTTTGGCAGTGACTATAACTCCACCTGTCTCAAGATTGATTTGGTCAAACCATTGCCGATCAATTTGAATGTTTTTAATTTCGGTTTCGTCGTTGTAAACCAGCACGTAGTCTCTGGCTAATAACACTTCTTGGGGTTGAATGTTGAGCGCATTTTTAATAACCTCAGGCAGTGCGCTTCTGGTAGGCATTCGAGACGGAAAATCCATTTGATAGCGAGGGTTGCTCCACGTTACGGTTAAGTTGCCACTCAAGGTTTCAAAAACCATAGTATCATTGGGATAATTGAGAATGGTTTTTAAGCAATGGGCTGTAGCTAGCGTAGCATGACCACACAAATCCATTTCGAGTTCGGGGGTAAACCAACGCAAATGTATCGTAGCGCCTTTATCAATAAAGAAAGCGGTTTCAGCTACTGCATTTTCTTGGGCTATCTTTAGTAAAGTAGCATCCGGAAGCCATTCGGTAAGCGGAACGACACAAGCCGGATTTCCTCCAAATACTTGATCGGTAAATGCGTCAATTTGATACAACTTGAGTTTCATTGAGGTCACTTTTTTGTAAATAGATTCCAAAAGTAATTGTTTTACCATTAGTAAACCATTTTTAGTGTGGTAACAGTTAGCGTTTTAACGAATCGTTTTTATTTTTTAACTTTTTTCTTGACTTTTCAGATATTCGTTGTATATTTGCACTCGAAACAGCGCGGGATAGAGCAGTAGGCAGCTCGTCGGGCTCATAACCCGAAGGTCACAGGTTCGAGTCCTGTTCCCGCTACTACCTCAAGCCTCTCAGAAATGAGGGGCTTTTTTAATTTAATGACTGTTTCATTTGCATCATGTCACACAAAGCCGGTTTTGTTAACATCATAGGAAATCCAAATGTAGGAAAATCAACGTTGATGAACGCTTTTATTGGAGAGCGACTGTCTATCATTACTTCCAAAGCACAAACGACTCGGCATCGGATTCTCGGTATTGTGAATGGAGATGATTTTCAAGTGGTAATTTCGGATACGCCAGGCATTATCAAACCAGCCTACGAAATGCAGAAGTCAATGATGGATTTTGTGAAATCGGCCTTTGAAGACGCCGATGTGCTCATTTACATGGTTGAAATTGGCGAAAAAGAACTCAAAGACGAAGCGTTTTTCAATAAAATCATCCATGCTAAGATTCCAGTGTTGCTGCTGCTGAATAAAATCGACAAATCCAATCAAGAACAACTTGAAGAGCAAATTGATTTGTGGAAAGAAAAAGTGCCAAATGCCGAGATTTACCCAATTTCTGCTTTGGAAAATTTCAATGTAAAAGAGGTTTTTGCCCGTATTTTGGAATTGCTTCCAGAGTCACCACCGTACTATCCCAAAGATGCTTTAACCGATAAACCCGAACGTTTTTTTGTGAATGAAACCATCCGCGAAAAAATTCTGTTGAACTACGATAAGGAAATTCCATACGCAGTTGAAATTGAAACGGAAGAGTTTCTAGAAGACGACAATATCATCCGAATCAAAGCCGTAATTATGGTCGAACGCGATACCCAAAAAGGCATTATTATCGGCCACAAAGGTGCCGCACTCAAAAAAGTAGGCATGCAAGCGCGTCATGATTTGGAGCAGTTTTTTGGCAAACAAATTCATATTGAACTATTTGTTAAAGTCAACAAAGATTGGCGAAACAATGCCTATCAACTGCGTCGATTTGGTTACAATCAAAAATAATTAACCTATTATTTTTTGGCATTCTTTTTCCAATTCTTCCATTTGACCGTATCCATTTTCTCGCGTTTGACGAGCAATAATATACAACAAAATCCAACAAATTACCATCGCTACCATCACAACTACATCATGTCGTATGGGTTGATTTAGTGCGTAATCGGAAAAAGCAAACATCAAAAAAGTGAGAAAAATACCTGCCACAATGAAGTGCAGAAAAATAAAAAAGGTCCACAGTGTTTGCGCTGGCCCAAATAAGCCTCTGATGTGGGTAGCATTCTGTTCGTTTCCCTCCTTTTCTTCCAATTCAACCGTTAAATAGGGTGACCAATAACGCTGTTTTTCACCTCGGATGGTGAATTGAATATGGTTGTCTCTAATTTTCATTAAAAAATCGGGCGAAATAACTTTAGCGTAATCCACAAATCTTTGACGAACAACATGTATGTTTTCATCAACATCTTTGTAAAACCGCAAACGCAATCGGATCGAGTTTTCAGTGTTCATAGTCAGAAGCGGGTTTGGTTTGTTACCTCTAAATTAAAAAATATCAATTTACTTCCTGCATCCAAAGCCAACTTTATTACCTTTGCACCTTATTTTAAAATCATTATGAATAACATTGTAGCCATAGTAGGAAGACCTAATGTAGGGAAGTCCACTTTTTTCAACCGATTAATCCAACGCAGGGAGGCAATCGTCGACTCGGTTAGTGGCGTTACTCGCGACCGCAACTACGGAAAAAGTGAATGGAATGGAAAAGAATTCTCCGTTATCGATACGGGTGGATACATCAAAGGTTCAGACGATATTTTTGAAGCCGAAATCCGCAAACAAGTCGAATTGGCTATTGACGAAGCCGATGCTATTATTTTTTTAGTGGATGTAGAAGAAGGAATTACACCTATGGATGCTGAGGTAGCTAAACTACTGCGCAAGGTTACCAAACCAGTACTACTAGCCGTGAACAAAGTGGATAATGCTATGCGTGAAAAAGACGCTATTGAGTTTTATAATTTGGGATTGGGAGATTATTTTACCATAGCAGGAATGAACGGAAGCGGAACTGGCGAGTTGCTCGACGAATTGGTAAAAGTATTACCTGATTTGCCCGAGACAAATGAAGAGGAGGAAACCTTACCGCGCTTTTGTGTAGTGGGTCGCCCCAATGCTGGAAAATCATCGTTTATCAATGCTTTAATTGGGGAAGATCGCTATATAGTAACCGACATTGCCGGAACTACACGTGATGCTATCGATACGCGCTACAACCGTTTTGGTTTCGAATTCAATTTGGTTGATACAGCCGGAATTCGGAGAAAAGCGAAAGTAAAAGAAGATTTGGAGTTTTACTCGGTGATGCGCTCGGTACGTGCCATTGAGCATTCGGATGTCTGTATATTGCTTATCGACGCCACGCGCGGATTCGAAAGTCAGGATCAAAATATTTTTTGGTTGGCCGAAAAAAACCGAAAAGGAATTGTGATTTTAGTCAACAAGTGGGATTTGGTAGAAAAAGATACGATGTCAACCCGCGACTATGAAAACAAGATTCGCAAAGAAATAGAACCGTTTACCGATGTGCCAATCATTTTCGTGTCGGCATTGACCAAACAACGTTTGTTAAAAGCTTTAGAAGCTACCGTAAAAGTGCACGAAAACCGTTCGCAACGCATTGCTACATCTAAATTCAACGATTATATGTTGAAACTGATTGAAGCCTATCCGCCACCAGCGTTGAAAGGGAAATACATCAAAATTAAATACTGTATGCAATTGCCAACACCAACGCCACAGTTTGTGTTTTTTGCTAATTTGCCTCAATATGTAAAAGAACCCTACAAACGTTTCCTTGAAAATAAAATCCGTGAAAACTGGGATTTTTCAGGTGTGCCGATTGATATTTACATTCGTGAGAAATAATATCCTAATAGGTTTCCAATCCTAACAGGTTTCCAAAACCTGTTAGGTATAATTAAAATAAATAGATTATTAAAAATAAATCTTAGCGACTTAATGCCTTCGTGGCAAAATTGAATATGCTGAATAAAACAATACAACTCGCCGTAGAAAAAGGAGAAATGCTTCCGTTGATGGAAGAGTTTTACACCATTCAAGGCGAAGGATTTCACACGGGCACCGCCGCTTACTTTATCCGAATTGGTGGCTGCGACGTAGGTTGCCATTGGTGTGATGTGAAGGAAAGCTGGAATGCCGAACTGCATCCGCCCACCGAAACCGATTTGATCGTGGCCAATGCCCAAAAATACGCCGATACCGTTGTGGTAACGGGTGGCGAGCCCTTGACGTGGGATATGTCTTTATTGACGCAAAAACTAAAAGAGCAAAACCTTAAAGTGCACATCGAAACCTCGGGTTGTTATCCAGTTACAGGAACTTGGGATTGGTTTTGTTTGTCTCCTAAAAAAAACAAATTACCCGTAGATGCTGCGTATGCTATAGCCAACGAACTCAAAGTAATCATTTACAACAAGCATGATTTTATTTTTGCCGAAGAGCAAGCGGCCAAAGTGAATGAAAAGGCCATTTTATTCCTGCAACCCGAATGGAGCAAAAAAGAAGAAATGACGCCACTCATTGTGGATTATGTAATGAATAATCCGAAATGGCGCGTATCGTTGCAAACGCATAAATATTTAAATATTCCTTAAGTATGAAAAAAATTGTTACACTAATGGTATTGTTGACTTTCCAATTGGGGTTTTCACAGGAAACCAAAACCAAGGAACCAGTTGAAGACGTAGATTATGGTTTGTTATATAGCTCAGGGACAGTTGAAGTAAAGCCAGAATTTCCAGGAGGAATACAAGAATTTTACAACTACATTGGTAGAAATTTCTACACTCCAACGGATAAAAAATTTAAAGGTGGCAGAGTTATTGTAAGTTTCGTTATTGAAAAAGATGGTTCGGTTACTGATATTGATGTAAAAAAAGACGTAGGTTTTGGAACCAAAGAAGAAGCAATTCGAGTTTTGAAAGAATGTATCAAATGGAAGCCAGCCGAGCAAGGCGGTGTTCCAGTGCGGTGTTCTTATATGTTACCAATAACATTTCAAGGTAACTAACATCCTATCCCGTTCGTAATTGAGTGGGATTTTTTATTTTTACCAAAATTCAATTTATGAAATCACAATTTTTGCTCGACGATTCCATTACTTTTTTAAATCACGGTTCGTTTGGCGCTTGCCCCAAACCTGTTTTTGCTGAATACCAACGTTTTCAGTTGGAGTTGGAAACCGAACCAGTCCATTTTATACAAAAGAAATTACCTATTTATTTGAAAGAAGCGAAACAACCTTTAGCCGAATTTTTAGGTTGTGCAACCGATGATTTCTTTTTTACGCCCAATCCAACGTTTGCGATAAATACGATTATGCGCAGTTTGCATTTGCAAGCCGGCGATGAAATTTTAGCCACCAATCACGAATACGGCGCGA
>CAZAJH010000024.1:0-13501 GCA_964485385.1 uncultured Flavobacterium sp. | reverse complement strand
TAACTGGTTACGAACAAATAGATACAAAATCTGAATTGTTGCAAACTGGACCTTATGAAGAAGTTAAAACTTCATATACTAGAGAAAACATACCAGCAATAAAGGATGAAGACTATGTTGATAATATTGAAAATTATATGGCAATATTAAAATACGAGTTGGCATCTATAGAATACCCAAATGAAGCTCCGCAAAACAAAGCCATGGACTGGCCTGGAGTGGTAAAAACCATATATGAAAATGAGAATTTTGGTAGCGAACTAAAAAAGAATGGGTATTATGAAGAAGATTTAAAAGCAATACTCGATGGGCTAAAAACTCAAGATGAACGTATACTTGCCATTTTTAATTTTGTCAAATCAAAATTAAAATGGAATGAATACAATGGTGTTTACTGCTCTAGTGGTGGAGTAAAAAAAGCCTACAAAGAAGGTGTAGGAAATGTCGCTGACATCAATTTGATGCTGACTTCTATGTTGAGGTACGCGCAAATTGACGCAAACCCAATTTTAATAAGTACGCGCAACAATGGTATTACAGTGTTTCCAAGTAGAACTTCATTTAATTATGTAATAGCAGGCATTGAAACTACCGACAAAGTAATCTTACTTGATGCAACAGACAAAAATGCATACCCAGAGATTATACCTACTAGGGCAATAAATTGGTTTGGAAGAATTATTAGAAAAAACGAATCCTCGGCCGAAATATCATTATTCCCTAAAATGATCTCTAATTTAAACACAAATATGATTGCCAAAATCTCAGCGGACGGAACGGTTGAAGGTCAAATTAGAGAACAACATTTTGATTATAATGCATTCCGGTTTAGAACAAAATATGGCGATTTAACTAAAGAAAGTTATTTAGAGGGACTTGAAAAACGCAGAAATAACATTGAAATAGTTGATTATGAGGCTCTTAATAAAAAAGATTTAGATAAACCTGTTGTTGAAAATTATTCCTTTAAAAGCACAAATAGTGTAGAAATCATTGGTGATAAATTAATTTTTTCTCCATTATTGTTTTTTGTGACTAATGAAAATCCATTCAAACAAGAAAACAGAAAATATCCAGTTGATTTTACGTACCCAAAACAACTCAAATACATCGTTAGCCTAACAGCACCAGAAAATTATGTAGTGGAATCAGCACCTAAATCGGTTTCGATTCCCATGACCGACAATGTAGTTGACATTAAGTATATTGTACAAGCAACTGAAAATAAAATCCAACTAATGTACACCATAAATTTTAATGAATCTATGTTATCAGCCGATTATTACGAAGAACTAAAAGCTGTTTTTGATGAATTAATTAAAAAAGAAAACGAGAAAATTGTGCTCAAAAAAATATAATGTTCCAAGAGGAGTTCGAAAGTAGAACTCCTTTTTTATGCGCTATTTCATCTAAAAAGACATGATGCAATCTGATAAAATTATGGTAACTTTGACCCTCGCCTAAGGACTAAAAAATATACTTGGTATGAATTTAAAAAATGCCCAACTCGAAGTAGATAATTGGATTAAAAATCACGGTGTTCGCTACTTTAACGAACTTACCAATATGGCGCAACTCACCGAAGAAGTGGGCGAGGTAGCCCGAATCATAGCACGACGATATGGTGAACAATCGGAGAAAGAAAGCGATAAAAATAAAGATCTCGGCGAAGAACTTGCCGATGTGGTTTTTGTAGTGTTGTGTTTGGCAAATCAAACTGGAGTCGATTTGCAAGCTGCTTTTGATAAGAAAATGGACTTGAAAACCCACCGCGATCATGATCGCCATCATAACAACGAAAAGCTAAAATAATTGTGAATTTAAAACTTCAACAATCAAAACTAGAGCCTGTCGAAGGACATAATCCATTAATAACAATAACAGGTTCAAAGTCAGAAACCAACAGATTGTTGTTATTGCAAGCTTTGTTTCCCAATATAAAACTCCACAATACATCTCATTCAGACGACTCTGAAGTGATGACAAAAGCTTTGATAGTAAACCAATCGTTGTCAACTACTACTTTTGATACTGCGCTTATAGAAGTACACCACGCCGGAACTGCCATGCGTTTTCTCACCGCTTTTTTTGCTATTCAAGAAGGGAAAGAAGTGCTGCTTACTGGTTCGTCTCGAATGAAAGAACGACCGATAAAAATTTTAGTTGAAGCCCTACAACAACTCGGTGCTGACATTACCTATGTTCAAAATGAGGGCTTTCCACCCCTTCTAATAAAAGGAAAAAAAATCACCCAAAACAAGGTAGAGTTGCCAGCCCATGTGAGTAGTCAATACATTTCAGCATTGTTACTCATTGCTCCAAAACTCGAAAACGGTTTGCAATTAACCCTCAAAGACGAAATCACATCGCTGTCTTACATTCTTATGACCTTGAGTTTACTTAACGAAATAGGCGTAAAAACTTCTTTTGAAGGAAATACTATTACCGTTTTCCCTAAAAGTACAATACTTCAGCCGCAACACATCACTATTGAATCCGATTGGTCATCCGCTTCCTATTACTATTCTATTGTAGCGCTCTCTGAAATAGGAGCCCAAATTACACTCTCAAGCTTTAAAGAAAAGAGCCTACAAGGCGATTCGGTTGTAGCTACAATTTATAAGGATTTTGGAGTAGAGACGACTTTCAATCCAAATAACTCCATCACAATTACAAAAACCAATCATTGTGCCTTGCCCATTTTGCGTTGTCAATTGAAAAATTCCCCCGACATAGCTCAAACCATTGCGGTGACTTGTTTCGGTTTGGGTATTGGTTGCCATCTGACAGGGCTTCACACCTTAAAAATTAAAGAAACCGATCGTTTAGAGGCACTCAAAATCGAATTATCGAAACTCGGTGCTGTTCTTACTGTATCCAATGACAGCCTAACTTTGGCGTCGTCGTCTTCTGACTTTGTCATTGCAAGTAATGAAGTAATTGCAACGTACCAAGACCATCGTATGGCTATGGCTTTTGCGCCCTTGGCACTAAAGACGTCCTTAACTATCAAAGAGGCCGAAGTAGTTTCTAAATCGTATCCGTCTTTTTGGGATGATTTAAAGAGTATAGGTTTTCAGGTAGCTGAAGTATAATTAGCGCCTAACAATTTGAATACGGTCCAAAATCAAATTGCTTTTTTCGGATGATACAGGAATCGAGTTTCCATTTTTCATGTCCAACCAACCGCCATCTGATTTATTGAACGAAATCACTTCATCAAAATTAACAATATAGGATTTATGTGTTCGTAAAAACCGTTTGTCTTTTTGTAAAATTTCTTCAAAATTTTTCAAATTCCGACTCACCATGTGTTTGGTTTTATCCTGCATGAAGATTTCTGAATACGAACCTTCGCCCTTGATGTAAATGATTTCGGAGAGTTTTAAAAGTAATAAGCTACTACCTGATGGTACTGCAATTTTTTCAAAAGTTTCATTTTGAATGTTTTCAGCTAACGCTTTGAATTGAATGCTTTTTTGACGTTCCAATCGAGCAATAGCATTTGTTAATTCTGCTGGAACAATGGGCTTCAATAAATAGTCCAATGCCGATAATTTAAAGGCTTGTATCGCATATTCGTTGTACGCCGTGGTAAAAATGATAGAAAAATTGATTTCTTTTTCATCAAAAAAGTCAATCAATTCCAACCCACTATGTCCGGGCATTTCAATATCGAGTAGTACAAGATCTGGTTGGTGTTTGCGAATCGCTTTCACTCCCTCTGGAAGGTTCTCGCATTCAGCTACTAACTCTATTTCTGGACAGTATTCGGCCAGCAATAGCGAAAGCGAAACACGGGCTCTTTTTTCATCGTCAATTAATATTGCTCTCATTTAATGTATATTTAACGGAATTTCAATAACAACTGTGGTTCCCATTGATTGATGACTTTGATTTTGTTTGTCAATAAATGCAATGGTTATTTTGTTGGTTTTGTTTTGATTTAATAGATCGACTCGATTTTGAATGGCATGTGTAGCAAATGATTGATGGTTCTTGTTTTTGATGGCATTTAATTCGGCACTTTTTTGGCGTCCAATACCATTATCGTCAATTGTAATTCTTATTTTATCTTCAATTTTCGAGAAATTTATATCCAGTTTTTTGTGTCCTGATTTGTGTAATAATCCATGTTTTACGGCATTTTCGATATAAGGTTGCAACAACATAGATGGAATTTTTTCGTGTTCAATAGCTGCCAAATGATCAGCGTGTATGCTGTAATCAAAGTCTTCATCAAATCGTGCTTTTTCAATGTCTAAATACAAACTTATGGTAGTGATTTCTTCGGCAATAGTAATGAACTCTTTTTCGGTCATTTCAAGTATGTTGCGAGTTAACGAAGAAAACTTGGATAAGTAATTTACCGCTTGTTTTTTATCGTTGGCCAAAATAAACGATTGAATTGTGTTCAATGCATTGTAAAAGAAATGGGGATTCATTTGCGATTTTATAGCTTTTAAAGTGGAAAGATTGAGGTTTTTTTCCAATTCGTTTTTTTCAAGTAAAATTTGATTTTGCTGTTCAATTTTTTTTATCTGGTAACGGTAAAAAAGATAAAAAAGCACCAAGGTAAATACAACTAATACAAATACAAAAGGTACGCTTTGCCAAAAATGTTTTCGAATAGTGAAGTTGATTTGTTGTAATTCAATTTTTTGGTCGTTGTAATTGATTACCATTTGAATCGAATAGGCTCCAGTTGCCAATGATGAAAGTTTTAAGTTTTTGGTGTCTGCGTCCAATAGTTTCCAATCGTTAGAATTGATTTTGTACGAAACCGAATAGCGCTCACCAGGCAGCGAGGACAGTGTTGAAAAGTAAATATCCAAATCATTTTCATTCGGTTGTAATTGTTTTAACTCACTGATTTCTCTCCTTTTTCCGTTGATAAGAATTTCGGTGATGATTAATTTGGGCTTCGAATAATTGCCAATTTCACTTCTGTTTTTAATTACAATTCCCTTTGAAGTTGCAAAATACAAACGGTTATTGTGCAAGATAACATCAGTAGCTTCCAAATCATTACTAAGCGATAGCACTTTTTGAACTTTGTTGGTATTCAAATTGTATTCGTATACACCATTGGCAGCAAATAAATAGCAATAAGAGTTTCGTATAAAAAAGCGGTTGAACTTTTCGTTTTTGATAAAATCAGGAAGTTGTAGTAGCGAAATTTGGTTTTGATCAGAAATTAAATACAACTTTTCAGAAGTAGATAAGCCTATGAGTTGGTTTTTAAATCTTTCAATACGAGTCAAGTATAACGTTTGATTCTTGTATTTGATTTCTCTTGACGTTCCAGCGGGGTTTATAGCCATTAAACCATTATTTGTCGCATAATAAATGTGCTGATTTTTAGGATTGTATTCAGTAGATTTTCCATTAGAATCGGATAAAAGTAAAGATTCGTTGAAATTTGGATTTTTATGGTTCTTGTATTGTAGAAATACCTTGTCCCACTTGCTTTTAAGAGCAGAATTAATACAAAATATTCCTGACAAACCACTGGCAGCAAATGAAAAATACTTATGATCTACTCTTTTAACATCTTTTACGGCTATAGTATGTCGGTTTGTAATTTGGTTGTTTTTGTTTAATGTGTTGAATTTGATAGAATTAAAAAAAACAGTATTCGAAATAGTGTCTGCAAATAACTGATTTACAGCATGATTGCTTTCGGTTTCGTGGATAATTGTGGTTTTAAAATCAGCATAATTTAATTTGTAAATAAGGTCTTTTTCAGCGCCCATAAAAATGGCATTTTTACCTTTGGCAAGCGAAATAGGAATCGGTTTTAAATCTAAATAGTTATTGGAGAAATTTTCAATAAAAAGAACACCTTTATTTAAGGTAGAAATCCAATAATTTTGATGCTGATCTTTAAAAACAGACGAAATATTTTGGTCTAAAAAATAGCTTTGGGTATCATTGGTATTTAAATCGGTTCGATAGACACCATTGGGAGTACAAATCCAAACAAAATCATCTGTCACTGTTATGTTCTGAGTAAAAGGAATGCTTTGTTTGACTCTATCGGTTGAGAAAATACCTTTTTCAAAAACAAAATAAGACGAATTATATTTAGAACTCAATATAATTTTGTTTTTCCATGAACTTAAAATTGGAGTTACAACCGATTTATTGAATGAAGGAGGCAATAGGTACTTTTGGCACGAATTATTACTTCCCAATTCGTAAAAAAAATCGCCCAATACATAAAATTTTTCTCGTGTCGCAAGACAAAAACGGATTTGTTTATCGCTAATTGTATGTTTGTATTTTATTTTTAAGGTCGATAAATCATAAACTAAAACAGCATTGGCTTGCACCAAAAACAGTTCGTTTTTAATGATGCCATACTTAAAGTAGCCTATCGATGTTTCCTGAGGTAGTGTATGTAATTCCCCTTTTTCCACATAATACAAATACCCATCAAAATTTGAGTACCAAATTCGGCCAAAGGCATCCTCTGTGATACATGAACCTGATTTTGAAGTTTGAAAATCAGCAGTAAATGTTTTAAAATGATTTCCGTCATAACGACACAAACCTTTTCCTGTTGCAAACCACATAAACCCTTTGCGATCTTGAAAGATGTCATAGACACTATTCGAGGGTAATCCCATGCTTTTATCAATAGTTAATGCAAATGGATTTTGACTTAATCCCATTTGTGTAAACCATAAAAAAATTAATAAAAGCTTTTTCAAAAGTCTAAGATTTGAAACAAATGTACATATAACAGACGAAAATTATGGAATAGTTTACCAAACCCTGCTTTTGATTAACCAAATATAATTTCGTCAACCGAAATCCTACTTTCGTAAACTGACATAAAATTGAAAAAGAACTCCAAGTAAGTTTGTCAAGAATTTAAAAAACATATACTTATGAAAACAAAATTACTTTATCTGCTATTCATGCTAACCTTTTCATTGAATGCACAAGTAAATATCAATGTAGATTTTAACAATGGTATTTTCCCTTCCGGTTGGACAACTAATGGATATCAATTAAGTTCAACGGGCTGCTCAAATTCGGGTGGGATGTTTAAACAACACAGTCAAGCCAGCCCTGGTGGTTCTTTTTCGACAAGTAATTATACTTCAAATGGTAATGAAATTTCATTTTCTGTTGATTACAGAGTTACCACTAGTAATGCAGGAACAGTACATGTTACCACAAGCTATCAAATTAACGATGGCAGTTTTGTAGTGATTAGTAATGGTTCGACAACTGCAACCAACGGATGTCTTAGTTTAAATTTCACAATTCCAGCGGGGACAGTGCCTTCTGGTTCTCAAATAAAGTTCAATTTTGAAGGGTTTAGACAAAGCCTAACAACGGTCTTAGTTTTTGATAATATCAATATAACCCAAATAGGCACACCATCAATTGTTTTTACAAATAGTCCTTCTACCTACAATTCAGCAACCGTAAATTATGCATTAAATGCTAGTGGATTGCCTACCACTTCATTGGTCAGATATGGATTGTCAAGTGCCAATTTATCCAATCAGGTTGCAGGTTCATCTTCCTCTGGTACAACGCCAGTGGCCTCGTTTGCAAATTTAACAGGTCTAACTTCTAACACAACTTATTATTTTCAAATCGAAGCTACGAATTCAATAGGTACAACTACAAGTCCTATTTTGAGTTTTACTACTCAATCTCAAGCCCCCGGAATTTTTAATGTATCGACAACATCCGTTACAACAAATTCAGCTACAATTAACTATTCTGTTTGGGACAAAGAATTGCCCACCTCTTCATTAGTTCGTTATGGGTTATCCAACACTAGTTTAACCATGCAAGCTACGGGATTTTCGGTCTCTGGAAATGCAACTATTTCGGGCAATGTAAATCTAACGGGATTAAATCCAGCCACCACATACTATTATCTAGTGGAGGCTACTAATTCGGCAGGCGTTTCTACTAGTGGGATTGGTAGTTTTACTACATTGGGATTGCCCTCTCAAATTGCCAATTATCCGTTTAATAATTCTTTAAATAATGCAGCAGGAAGCAACCCATTTTCAGCCTCCAATACAACTTTTGTGGTCGATAGAAACAGCCAAGCTTCATCTGCTGTTAGAATCGGAAGCACAACACTTCCTTCCACCGCCACTATTCCCAACTTACCAATCGCTAATTCAGAAAGAACCATTTCTTTTTGGCATAAAAAACCGGTACATACTACTGCTGTAGGACTTTTTGCCTATGGTACGAATGGAAATTTACAAACGTTCGGAATCTATTTAGAAGCCAATGGTAACTATGTTTTTCAAGGTTTTGGAACCGATCACACGTTTTCATCCAGTGCAACTGCTGCAAATACTTGGGTTCATACTGTAGTAACGTTTAAAAACGGAGTTGTTAAATTATACAATAATGGCGTATTCGTTGGTTCAGCCAATTTAAATCTAAACACAGGTAATTCCACATTCAGACTGGGCGGAAATCAAGCTATTGTTGAATTTGACGATTTACAAATTTACAACTACGAATTGAATGTGACGCAAGTAGGTGAATTGTACACCAACAATACTTTGAGTTCTGAAAACTTTGACACAAATCATTTGGAAGTAAAATTGTATCCAAATCCAGTAAGAGATGTTTTAACTATCGAAACCAATCTGGATTTACAATCAGTGGAAATTTTTAACATTCATGGGCAAAAAGTTGCAACAACAAATCAAAGTCAAATAGATCTTTCCAATTTAGCATCAGGTATATACATGGTCAAGATTCTAGATGTAGACAATAAAACAATTACCAAAAAAGTGATGGTAAAATAATCCAATCATAAGGAAAACGCTTGTCATACTACGAGTATCATTTGATGCTATGACCTCCACTAATCCATCAAATCACGTATTCGTACGATTCAAATCCTAGCGGAAAAGTTCTGCCTCAAGTTAGTGTTAAAAATAAAGTAGTAGTTTTTAGTTTTTTCTTGGCGTTGTCAGGTAAATGGGGTGTTTGTAAAATAAAACCCTTTTTACTTGACAACGCCTATTTCACCATCGTATATTTGCAACCGGAAAATTAGAAATAGCATTTGCTAATTACTAATCATTAATTACTAATCATGAAATTATCTCATTTTAACTTCAATCTTCCCAACGAATTACTTGCCGAGCATCCAACCGAAAACCGCGACGAATCCCGTTTGATGGTTGTTGATAGAAAAAAAGGCACAATAGAACACCGCTTGTTTAAGGATATTATCGATTATTTTGATGATGGCGATGTCATGATTCTAAACAATACCAAAGTATTTCCCGCTCGTATGTATGGAAACAAAGAAAAAACGGGTGCGCGAATCGAAGTGTTTTTGTTGCGCGAGTTAAATGCAGAACAACGCCTTTGGGACGTTTTAGTAGATCCAGCTCGTAAAATCAGAATTGGAAATAAATTGTACTTTGGTGACGACGACTCGTTAGTAGCTGAAGTAATTGACAATACTACCTCTCGCGGAAGAACCTTGCGCTTCTTATACGATGGTTCTTATGATGAATTCCGTAGAAAATTAACCGAGCTGGGCGAAACACCCATTCCCAAATACATCAACCGAGAAGTAACCGAAGAGGATGCCGAGCGTTACCAAACTATTTATGCCAAAGAAGAAGGCGCGGTTGCAGCACCAACAGCGGGCTTGCACTTCTCCAAACATTTGTTGAAACGCCTTGAAATCAAAGGAATTAACTTTGCAGAAGTGACACTCCACGTAGGTTTAGGTACTTTCAATCCCGTTGAAGTAGAAGATTTATCCAAACACAAAATGGATTCCGAAGAATTGCGAATTACCCAAGAGGCCTGCGATATCGTCAACAAAGCCAAAGCCAACAAAAAGCGCGTATGCTGTATCGGAACTACTTCGATGCGCGCCATTGAAAGTTCGGTTTCTTCTGCCAAAACACTCAATCCGTACGAGGGTTGGACCAACAAGTTCATCTTTCCTCCATACGATTTTAGTATCGCCGATTGTATGGTAACCAATTTTCATACACCCAAATCAACTTTGTTGATGATGATTTCCGCTTTTTGCGGTCACGATTTGATGCGCAAAGCTTACGACGAAGCTGTCAAAGAAAAATACCGTTTCTATTCGTATGGTGATGCGATGTTGATTTTGTAAGTCGAAAGAAAAAAGTCGAAAGTCAAAAGTCGAAAGTCAAAAGATAAAGTTATAACTAAGTCCCGTTTCAATAGCGGGATTTTTTTTTGGGCGTGCCCCAAGGGTCAGGCTTTCGGCTTTATCTTTTTTCGTGCCTCCAAAAGGATATCGCCTCAATCCTTCACGCAAATCCTCAACCAACCACTACTGCAACATCAAAAACTTTGCTACTTTGAAACTTTGAAGCTGTCTCGTTTTTACCTATTTTTACGCCAAATAAAACAACCAATGGTATTTCAAAACTCACGCGAATTCGCTCAGCAACTCGATGCTCAAGACGAATTGAAACACTACCGAAACGAATTCATTTTTCCGCAACACCATGGCAAAAATGTCATCTACTTCACAGGTAATTCACTCGGTTTACAACCCAAACGAACACAAAAATACGTGAATGATGTGATGAATGATTGGGCCAATTTGGCTGTAGAAGGTCATTTTTTTGCCGAAAAACCGTGGTGGGATTACCACGAACGTTTTGCAGAACCCTTAAGTAAAATTGTGGGCGCATTGCCCTCAGAAGTGACCGTAATGAATACGTTGACCATCAATTTGCATTTGTTGATGGTTTCGTTTTACCGGCCAACGGAAAAACGCTTCAAAATCATTTGCGAAGAAAAAGCCTTTCCCTCAGATCAATACATGTTTCAGTCGCAAGTGCGTCATCATGGTTTTGATCCTGCAGAAGCCATTATCGAAATCAAACGCCGCGAAGGAGAACACAACATTCGCCTTGAAGATATTCTTTCCAAAATAGCAGAAACGGGCGATGAATTGGCATTGGTTTTATTCGGCGGAGTCAATTATTATACAGGTCAAGTGTTTGATATGAAAGCTATTACGAATGCCGGGCACCAAGTAGGAGCGTATGTAGGTTTCGATTTGGCACACGCCGCAGGAAATATCAAGTTAGAGTTGCACGATTGGAATGTTGATTTTGCCGCATGGTGTTCGTACAAATACATGAATTCTGGACCAGGAAATGCCTCGGGTTGTTTCGTTCACCAAAAGCACCATCATAGCAATTTACCACGATTGGCCGGTTGGTGGGGACACAACAAAGAGCGTCGCTTTAAAATGGAACCAGAGTTCGACCCTGTTCATGGCGCCGATGGTTGGCAAGTAAGCAATTTACCTATTTTATCTTTAGCCCCGTACTTGGCATCAGTTGAGCAGTTTGCCGAAGTTGGAATGGACAAATTAATCGCCAAACGCAATCAACTGACGGCTTATTTAGAGTTTATTCTGCACGAAATTGATGCCGAAATTCCAGGTACCGAATTTGAAATTATTACCCCTCAAAAACCCGAAGAAAGAGCTTGTCAATTATCGGTTTTTTTACACGGACAAGGGCGAAACCTCTTTGATTACCTTATGGCGAATGGTGTTATTACAGATTGGCGTGAACCCAATGTAATTCGGTTGGCTCCAGCTCCTTTTTATTGTTCGTACGAAGACATGTTCGAGTTTGGTCAGATCTTAAAAGAAGGTATATTATCACTCAAAAATTAATAAACGGAATGCTATTCCTGTTACAACGTATTACAAAATGACAAAAGAAGAAATTATCCATTCGTTTGATCCCTCACAACCTGGTTTGGCTGATGCTACTGTTTTTGGTTTGCCTTTTTCTGCCGAACAATCCGAAATTATTATTGTTCCCGTGCCATGGGAAGTAACTGTGAGTTATGGAGCAGGCGCATCAGAGGGTCCAACAGCCATTTTAGACGCTTCTTTTCAAGTTGATTTGAATCACCAAGATTTTCCAGAACTATGGAAATTAGGAATGTATTTGGCTGAAATACCAGATAGTTGGAAGGCACATTCAGATCAATACAAAGCTATGGCTCAACCCATTATTGAAGCTTTAGAAAGTGGTTTAGACATCGCTCAAATACCTTCATTACAATCCGATTTAGAAACCATAAACAAAGTGTGTCGTGATTTGCACTCGGAAGTACGTGAAACAGTTTTATATTGGATGAACCAAGGGAAAAAAGTAGTTCTTCTGGGTGGCGATCATTCAACGCCTCTGGGGTATTATGAAGCATTGGCTACTCAACACGATAATTTTGGTATTTTGCATTTAGACGCGCACATGGATTTGCGTATAGCTTACGAAGGTTTCACATACTCACATGCATCCATCATGTACAACGCTTTGCAAATTCCCCAGATTTCTAAAATTGTTCAGGTAGGTATTCGTGATTTTTGCGAACAAGAAGTAGAAGTAGTGCAGGCACAAAAAGGTAGGGTCTTGGTACACACCGACGCCGACATGAAAAAAGAAACGTTTGAAGGCAAAACATGGCAACAACAGTGTGATGCCATTATCGGATCGCTTCCGCAAAAAGTGTGTATCAGTTTTGATATTGATGGCATGTATCCGTGGTATTGTCCCAATACAGGTACTCCAGTGCCAGGCGGATTTTCATTCGAACAAGCCACTTATTTATTTAACAAACTGGCTGAAAGCGGTAAAGAAATTATCGGTTTTGATTTGGTTGAAGTTGCGCCCGGAGAAGACAATGATTGGGATGGAAATGTAGGCGCAAGGATGTTGTTTCATATGTGTGGTGTTTTGGCCAAGAACAACCAACTTGAAACAGGAAAAAGAATTGTTTTTGAACGATAAAAAAAAGAGCCAATTACTACTAATTGGCTCTTTTTCTTTTATTAAAAATGGGATTATTTTTTCACCACTTTTTTGGTAGTTACATTACCCTTTTGATCAATAATATTCATCATGTAGGTTCCTGCATTCAAGTCAGATAAATCAATGGTATTTGTATTTGAAAATACCTTCACTACATTACCTTGTAAACCAATTACTTTTACAGATTCAATGGCCTGATTGTGTTGAATAGTTACTGATCCTGTTGTAGGATTAGGGTATACGCTATTCACATTTGCATCAAAATCAACATTGCTAAGCGTTCCTGTTACTGCAACATTATCAATAAACCAATTGTCCCCGTCATCTTGCAACATAACAAATGCAACGTATATCTGTTGCCCGTCATACGCTCCCAATGAAACAGTTTTTAAATCGGCAGCTGTGAATGCAGCAGTACCTGTACTAACGAAATCCGATTCTCCATAAGTTTGCACTGTAGTAAAGCTAGCAATGTTAGTTTGCGAAGTGGTTGATACTCTAATTTCATAAACCGTCCCGTAGGCAACAGTAAATTGCTGACCTCCATAAAAAGTCAAGTTTGTACCTGTGTATCCAGTAAGGTTGATTAGTGGAGTTACCAACCAATCTTCGTTTATACCTCCTGTATTTGCCTCATAACGAACAAAAGCGGCATTAGG